>JAFYLG010000068.1 GCA_017537225.1 Lachnospiraceae bacterium | reverse complement strand
GCTCCCGCTGGTGAAGGCCAGTTCGGCAAGGGCATCACCATGGGCAGCCTGATCCAGGGTGTAAAAGAACTGGGCTCTACCGACTGCGTAGCCGTAGAACTGGGTGCCGACCTGACTGCCGCTTATGAAGCTGAGGAATGGGCAGAAGCCTATGCCAATGGCCAGAAGAAGGTGACCTCCTGCTGTCCTGCTTTTGTGAATATGGTAAAGAAGCACTTCCCTACTCTGGCTGGCAATATTTCCACCACCATATCTCCCATGTGTGCCACCTCCCGTATGCTGAAGGCTCAGGATCCTGAGACCATCACCGTATTTGTAGGTCCCTGTATCGCCAAAAAGGAAGAAATTCTGGACAGCGAGTTAGAAGGTACCGCCGATTATGTGCTGACTTTCAATGAACTGGACTGCATGCTGCAGGCCAAGAACATTGTGCTGAAGCCCGATGCTGAAGCTGTTCAGCAGGGTAGTCTCTACGCCAAGCGTTTTGCCAACTCCGGCGGTGTTACTGCAGCTGTCGTGCAGGCCCTGAAGGAAAAAGGCGTAGAAGCCGATGTGAAGGTAGCTGTCTGCAACGGCGCTGCCGAGTGCAAGAAGGCCCTGATGATGATGCGCGCCGGCAAGCTGCCTGAGGACGTCATCGAAGGCATGTGTTGCGAAGGCGGCTGCGTCTCCGGCCCCGGTGCTGCCAAGTGCGAGTTTGACTCCCGCAAGGACAGAGAAGCTCTGTTAAAGATGGCAGATGACCGTGAGATCTATGCCAATATTGAGAGCGTGGACAAGGATAGTTTCTCCATGCACAGAGGACATCACGAGTAAGGGGTGTTCCGTAGACGGAATGGATTCCAGGTAAGGCTGTGTTCCTGTCGGAGCGTGTGAGCCGGCCTGTATCACAATACAAAAAAAATGAGTACCTGCAAAGATGGATCGGACATATTCGCGGATAATCCTGAAAGGATTTTCCGCTCAGATGTCCTTGCGAAACAGAACTTGAGGTTCTGTTCGCACCACCTTCTACGGTACTCATTTTTTTGTGTGATAAAACGGCCGAACTCACAAAGCTCTGACAGAAACACAGCCTACCTGCAAGACATTTCTCTACGGAAGACCTTCCGCGAGCATATACAACCTGATTTACCGTGAAAAATATTTTCATTTTATGAAAATATTGCACATCAAGTTCCATCTTCGAAAACTCTTTTCAAACAAGCTCTTTTTCTGTATACTATAGATGAGGGGCAGCTCATTGTAAGAAAGACATGACAGCACTTCCCGATCACACAAGGAGGACATACTTATGAAACTGATTTCCTGGAACGTCAATGGACTGAGAGCCTGCTTACAGAAAGGCTTTTTAGAATATTTCAATGAGATGGATGCAGACATTTTCTGCATTCAGGAATCCAAACTGCAGGAGGGGCAGGTGGATCTGCAGATCCCCGGCTATCACCAGTACTGGAACTACGCCGAAAAGAAAGGCTACTCCGGCACTGCCATCTTCACCAAAAAAGAACCACTGAGTGTGGCTTATGGCATCGGTATCGAAGAGCACGACCATGAAGGCCGTGTCATCACCCTGGAGTTTGAAGACTTCTATATGATCACCGTCTATACCCCCAACTCTCAGGATGGACTGGCCCGCCTGCCTTACCGCATGACCTGGGAAGAGGCTTTTCTGGCTTACCTGAAAAAGCTGGAAGAGACCAAGCCTGTGATCTTCTGCGGCGATTTGAACGTTGCCCACAAAGAGATCGACCTGAAAAATCCTAAGACCAACCGCAAAAATGCCGGTTTCACCGACGAAGAGCGTGCCTGCTTTACTCACCTGCTGGAAAGCGGTTTCATCGACACCTTCCGTCATTTCTATCCCGACATGACCAGCATCTATTCCTGGTGGTCCTACCGCTTCCAATCCCGCGCCAAGAACGCCGGTTGGAGAATCGACTACTTCGTCGTATCCGAGGCACTGAAGGACAGACTGGTAGATGCCAAGATCCATACGGAAGTTCTAGGATCGGATCATTGTCCCGTGGAATTGATCCTCTCCTAAGATCGTTCGGATCATGTATATCCCACGCTTAGAGCGGCCTGCCGTCACAGAAACGGATGCATTCGGCTGTACTACTAAGAAGCCACAGAAATCTACAACGATGTACCGAAAAAAATCGAGGAGAAGGCTGATGCCTTCTCCTCTCGTTTTTTTTGCCATCGTTTCCGACTTCTGTGCCTCCTAAGTAGTACAACGCCTCGGTGCATAATGTTTCTATGACAGCAAGCCACTCTAATATGCAGTGCCAATACGTTCCCTCACGAGGAGATAACAGAATATCTTCTACTCCCCACAGAGAATTTCCTGGCAACTTTGTGTAGGATACTTTGTCCCTTGGGAGTGAAGAGGACTTTTTTCATGTTAGATAGGTGCTCCCTGCCCGCAGCATTGGGCGCGACTGCGTCGCAATACTTAGAGGACGATACGCCGAAAAACGAACAGTGCAATCGGTATTACCGTTACCGATTGCAAGGAAAATGGAACGGAGAAATCATGAAGATTTCTCCGTGACTTTTTCCGTTCTGAAGTTTTTGGTGTATCGTCCTCTTATGTTTTGCAGCAGTGCGGACAGCTGCGTCAGGGATCATCTA
Source organism: Lachnospiraceae bacterium (assembly GCA_017537225.1). GTDB lineage: Bacteria > Bacillota > Clostridia > Lachnospirales > Lachnospiraceae > RGIG7193. The sequence continues at coordinate 3,738 of JAFYLG010000068.1, read as the reverse complement.
TCTATCATGAAAGATATTGTTCTTTTACTCCCCTCCAACTCCTCCGGCCCTCCACAACTGGGCATAGAAACCATCGGCTTCCAGGAGCTGAGCATGGGTTCCCTGCTCCACGATATTGCCATCCTTAACCACCAGGATCTTGTCCGCATGGATGATCGTAGACAAACGGTGAGCGATGATAAAGCAGGTCTTGCCTTCCATCAGAGTAGTCATAGCCTTTTGGATCCGCTGTTCGGTGCGGGTATCTACGTTGGAAGTAGCCTCATCCAGGATCAGCATGCGGGCATCCAGCAGGATGGCGCGGGCGATGGTCAGTAACTGTTTCTGGCCCTTGGAGATATTGGTACCTTCGTCGGTCAGCACGGTGTCGTAGCCCTGGGGCAGATGCATGATATAGGAGTGAATGCCTGCCATCCTGGCGGCGCGCTCCACATCCTCACGAGTGGCATCGGCCTTGCCGTAGGCGATATTTTCATAGATGGTTCCTTCAAACAGCCAGGTATCCTGCAGCACCATGGCATACTGGCGGCGCAGGCTGGCACGGGTCACATCGGTGATAGCATGACCATCCACTCGAATGCATCCCTCGTCTACATCGTAAAAACGCATCAGCAGGTTGATCAGTGTGGTCTTGCCGGCACCGGTAGGGCCTACGATGGCGATCTGACTGCCCGGCTTTACCTCCAGGTCCACATGATGCAGGATCGTGCGCTCCGGCACATAACCAAAGGACACATCCTCCAGAGTCACATTGCCGTCGGCCTGTTCCAATACGATGGCATCGGGAGCATCCGGTGTCTCCGGTGCTTCATCGATCAGCTGGAAAATACGCTCTGCTGCCGCCAAAGCTGACTGGAGGTCTCCCATAATATTGGCTACCTCATTGATAGGGCCGGAGAATTTACGGGAATACAGCACAAAGGAAGAAATATTGCCCAGAGAGATCTGATGATACAGCTACATCAGAGCGCCCAGTACACTGACCAGGGTCATGGACAGATTGTTCATAAAATTGACGCAAGGTCCGATCATGGCGCCATAGTACTCGGCCTCATAATAGGCATCCACTGCCACCTTGTTCATCACATCAAAGCGGGCAATGGTATTTTCCTCCTGATGATAGGCCTTCAATGTCTTCTGTCCGGTGATCAGCTCCTCAGACATAGCATTGAGCTCGCCCAGCTTTTTGGAACGCTTGCGAAACATGGGGCGAGTCAGACCGGTGATCTTTTTGGTCATCACCATGGACATGGGCACTGTCACTGCAAAAATCAGCACCAGTTTGGGTGAAATGCGGATCATCTGGATCAGAGAACCGCCCACCGTAATCACACTGGAGAAGATCGCTACCAGGTCATTGGACAAGCCGGTATTTAATGTATCGATATCGTAAGAGATCTTACTGATGATATCACCGATGGCATGTTTATCATAATAGCTGACCGGCAAAGACAACAGTCGATCAAAGACCTCTTCTCGCAGGCGCACAGAAATGCGCTTGCTCAGATACAGCATCCAGGTTGCCAGAATATATCCCAGCACCGAGGAAGCCGCGTAAAAGGCCAGCATTTTCAAGCAAATGGAAATGACCCGTTCCATATCAACGCCCACACCGCCGGCGCCGGCCTCGATGACATCGATGGCCTGACCGGACAATTCGGGACCGATCAGCGCAAACAGGTTGCTGCCGATGGACAGAAGCAATGCCACTGCAAATCCCCATTTATAACGACCTAAAAACTGCATCAGACGTTTTATGGTGTGACGACGGCGCTCCGGAGCCAATGGTTCTACACCACCGCGGCTCATAGGGCTGCCTCCTCCTGGTCTAGCCATGGTTCGTCACCTCCTGTCCCGTCTGGATCCGATACAGATCCTGATAGATCTCACAGTCGGCCATCAATTCCTCATGGGTACCATAGCCTGCCATGGTACCTTCATCCAGCACCAAGATCTTGTCGGCATGGAGAACAGAACTGATACGCTGGGCTACGATCACCGCCGTGGTATCCTTAAAATTCTCCTGCAGCTCACGACGCAGAGCGGCATCGGTTTTGTAGTCCAGGGCGCTCATGGAGTCATCCAGTACCAGAATGGACGGATTGGCTGCCAGAGCACGACTGATCAACAAACGCTGTTTCTGACCGCCGCTTAAATCGGCGCCCTTGACTGCCACCACCGTCTCATAGCCTTCCGGCTTTTCCAGGATAAATTCATGGGACTGGGCATAACCTGCCGATGTGCGGATCTGTTCCTCTGTCAAACCACGGCCAAAGCTGATATTTTCCTCAATGGATTCTCTCATAATAAAATCATTCTGGAATACTACGCCAAAGAGACTGTGCAGTTCCTCCGATGAGTAAGTGCGCACATCCCTGCCGTCGATGCGAATGGCACCGTTGTCCACATCATAAAAACGCATCAGTAACTGCAGGATGGTGGACTTACCGGAACCAGTGGCACCCAGGATGCCCAGGGTCTGTCCTCTCTCGATGGCAAAGGAAATATTTTCTACGTTAGGTTCCTTCTTATGGTAGGAGAAGGATACCTGATCAAATTCTATGTAAGGAGTCTGGGGCTGACTATTCTGATTCTTCTGATTCTGGTTCTTATGATCCTGAGGCCACAGCACCTCCACCTCTGCCTGAGTCATCTGCTCCAGGTCCTGATAGGAATCCAGTACATCGGCAATACGGCCTGCCGAGGCACTGGCACGGGAATAGATGGACAGCATGCGGGACAGGAATATGATGGCATTGAGGATCAACGTCACGTAGCTAAGAAATGCGATCAGCACACCAGGCTGTACCAGACCACGATCTACGCGAATGGCACCAGCCAGGATCACCAACACCATACCACCGTTTAGGCACAGATTGACACCGGGGCCCAGGGCATTCATGATCATACCGGCTTTCTTTTCCTGGGCTGCTGCCTCCCGGTTGTAACGCTGGAATTTTTCTCGCTCGTAGCCCTCTTTGGACAGAGCTTTGATGATGCGGATACCGGACACATCCTCACGAACCACCCGGACATACTGGTCATTTTTCTGCTGCAGGACGGTGTACATAGGTACACCGATCTTGCTGATCAGCACCAGGATCAGGACGATCACCGGCATTACCGACAACATCACCAAAGTCAATCCGGGATCCAGTGTCAGGGTGATCAGAATACCACCTAAAAACATGATGGGGGCACGGACACCCATACGCTGCATCATCCCCAGCATATGGTGGACATTGTAGGTGTCGGTGGTCATACGAGTGATCAATGACGGAAGGGTAAAACCATCCATCTGGGCATTAGACAGATAGAGTACCCGACGAAACAGATCATGACGGATCCGTTCCGTGGCATTGCGGGACACCATGGAAGCCATACGGTTGGCCACAATGTTGAATACCACGGCAATGATGGCGCAGGCCAACATGGCCCCGCCCCACAGATAGATCTTGCCGGCATCCTGAAGAGGGATCACCTCGTCGATCATATGGGACAGGATCCAGGGGATCATCAGCTCCACAATGGTGCCCAAAAATTTAATGGTAAACCCTACCGCCATTCGCAGGTAGTAGGGTTTTAAGTATCCAAGAATGCGTTTCATTTACAGTTCTTTCTCCATTGTTTTTAAGAAAGCCTCCAAACGTTCACGAGCCGGAACGATCTTAGCGGCATCGTGGGTGTGCAGAGCTCGTTCAAACAACTGCAACTCATACTCGATATACTGACGCTTAT
>JAFYLG010000067.1 GCA_017537225.1 Lachnospiraceae bacterium | reverse complement strand
GAACTTACAGGTAGCATCCCAGTATGGTGTCACCGGTGTGATGTTGCCCTTTGTCCGCAGTGCCCAGGATCTGATCACTCTGCGTGAGGCCCTGCAGGCAGCAGGTGCGCCCGAAATTCGTATCTATGCAAAATTGGAGAGTATGGAAGGTGTTCACATGCTGGAAGAACTGCTTCCTTATACCGATGAGATCGTCATCGCCCGTGGTGATTTGGGTAACTGTATGGATCTGTGGCATCTGCCCGCAGTCCAGAAAAAGGTGGCAGCAGTATGCCGTCGTGCAGGTAAGCCTTTTATGGTCGTGACCCAGATGTTAGCGTCCATGGAACATATGGCAGTACCTACCCGCGCAGAGGTGTCCGATATTTTCAATGCTGTGCTGGATGGCGCTTCCTCAGTTATGGTGACAGGGGAGACTGCCGTGGGAGAATATCCTGTGGAAGTGATAAAATATCTGGTAAAGACGTCTCAGGAGGCGTTAGCTTATCAGAAATAGAAGTTTCGGGAATGGGTGTTCCGATAGGACGGGACGGAGAATAATAAAATAGGTGCCGTAACGATGCGAACTTACGGGACTAAGAAAAACTAAGGCACAATATTTTGGCTAAAATCGTACCAAGAAACAAAAAACTCGCTGACGCTCGGACAGTTTTGTTTCTTGGCCCAACGCCAAAATATTGTGCCTAAGGTTTTCTAAGTCCCTGCACCAATGCATCGCTACGGCACCTATTGTTTTCTCCGACAGTCTTTACGGAACAATTCCCTCCACAATGATGAAGCCATGGTACGCTGGCTCGATCCGGGCAGATATGAGAGAAGGAAAATGCGGTTCGATCATATTTGATAATGAAGGGACTGGAGTTTGTGGCGAGAATTTGGAAGTGATATAGAAGGGGAGTATCTCTCGATGAGTGCCAAGTTGTGCTGTGCAGAAGAATGGAAATAGCTTCCTAGCGCTGTGCACGGAGCGAAAGCGTTCCCACAAAGGAAGGCTATTGCCATTCTTCTGCACAGAAAACAAGTAACGGAGTGAGAATATCCCCAGGAGAGCCTTCTGCCAAATCTATGCTACAAACGCAACCTGGTCCCGAATATTTTCTTTTGTTGTAAAAACTTGAACATTTTTGTAAAATTGTTTTTGTTTTCATGATAAAATAAACAGAATAAACAGTTTGAACGATTAAATACAACAAATATAAAAGTAGAACATTTAAAAATTCTGAAAATTATATTGACAAATAGGGAAAGATATGGCATTATATAGATACAAAGAAGAGAGAAAAAAGATTATCAGAGAAAATAAAGAAAGAGGTGATTCCAGTGACCTGATCAGCGGACCATTTTCCAGGATATCTTGAGAAGATGGATAGGACAAGGTAGATAGTGTCGGGCTTATTTCTCATAAATGGATGAGAGATCACTATCGGAAATAAGGGAAAATAGAATAGAGAAGATCAGACCGGATATCCAGTGCGATATGGCCGGATGTCAGGAGGACATCCCAGGAGTATCAAGATATCGAGAGATGTCGAAGAGAAAAGGCATCTTGGGAAATGTCAAAGGAAAGAGTGTTAGGAGATATCGGGTACTGGAAATGATATCAGATATAAGCGATAGTAAGGTATCAGAAGTACTGGAGACAGGACATTAGAGATACCGGGATGTATCACAGATACGAAAGATCGGACATCTGGATACACGTAGAGCGGTATCAGAAATACTGAGACAGGAAATCAGAGATACCAAAAAGTATATCGAACATATCTACAGAGGATATCACAAAAATATAAAGAAAGAGACTATTATTTGAACGATTTCGTAGTCGATTCGTAGCGGCACACAGGCTGTATTACCGATCACACATCGGAGATGATAAGAACATCAAAAGCCCTGGAAGGATGCGTCAGCAAATACGGATACAGATGAATATAGAAAGATCCTGATCCGGCGAGTAAAAAGAAGCCTGGGATGCAGTGATGAAAGAAACAAAGATACAAAATAATAGTTGAGTGAAAATTGAATATGATGATTGAAGAACATTGAGGCAGCACCGATTCGAGTATAGTTCAGTCGGTGCTGCTTATCATTTTGCCAAAAAGTGTCTCGCTTGCCGTAATTTAGAAAAGCTTTAGATTTTGAACGCAGCAAATTCACAAACTGTGTATTGATTTCTCTGCTTTGCTTCACTATAATGGTAGGAAGGAGTTTATACCTATTTGGGCATAAAGCTCCGTGACGATAGGAGAACATACACATGGATAACAGAAACAACATGGGAAATCCTCAGGATTTCCAGAATAATAATAGACCTCAGCAGCCTGGTGGCAATCGTCCCGGTCAGGGAGGGCCCGGCGGCAATAAGCCGAAACAGCCGGTGATCGTTCGTCTGATCCTGGCAGCGCTGATGATTTTTGTGGGCTTTCGTCTGATCAACCTGGCCATGCCTCAGGAGGATCCCCAGGAGATCACATATACAGAATTTATTGAAATGGTAGAAGAGGATAAGGTTGAAGCTGTCACTACCTCGGATTATCTGATCGAGATTTATTTAAAGAGCGAAGTGGAAAAAGACTCTTTGCTGGGAATGATGATGGATAGTTCTGACCAGCCGGATCTGTACACCGGTATGGTGGGCGATGAAGAGGCTTTAAAGAATTATCTGACGGAGAAGGGCGTGGAGATTAATGGTCGTATCCCTTCGGAAGGAAACCTGTTCCTTGAAATCCTGCTCTCCGTATTTCCTTTCCTTGTGCTGATCGGCTTCTATGTATTTATGTTTAAGAAGCAGGGCGGCATGATGGGAGGCTTTGGCAAGAGCAATGCCAAGGTTTATGTCCAGCAGGAGACTGGTGTGACTTTCAAGGATGTGGCAGGTCAGGATGAGGCAGAGGAATCTCTGGTGGAGATCGTAGACTTCCTCCACAATCCCGGCCGTTACGCTAAGATCGGTGCCAAGCTGCCTAAGGGTGCCCTGCTGGTAGGCCCTCCCGGAACCGGTAAGACTTTGCTGGCAAAGGCAGTAGCCGGTGAGGCTAAGGTGCCTTTCTTCTCTCTGTCCGGTTCGGACTTTGTAGAGATGTTTGTAGGTATGGGTGCATCCCGTGTTCGTGACCTGTTTAAACAGGCTCAGCAAAATGCCCCCTGTATCATTTTTATTGACGAGATCGATGCCATCGGTAAGAGCCGAGACAGCCGTTACGGCGGCGGTGATTCCGAGCGTGAGCAGACTTTGAATCAGCTGTTGGCAGAGATGGATGGTTTTGATTCTGCCAAGGGTGTATTCATCCTGGCTGCTACCAACCGTCCTGAGGTTTTGGACAAGGCGTTGCTGCGTCCCGGCCGTTTTGACCGTCGTATTATTGTAGAAAGACCCGACCTGAAAGGTCGTATCGCCATCCTGAAGGTACATGCCAAGGGCGTGCATATGGATGACACCGTAGACTTAGAGGCCATTGCACTGGCTACTTCCGGTGCGGTAGGTTCTGACCTGGCCAACATGATCAATGAGGCTGCCATCAATGCTGTCAAGAATGGCAGAGATGTGGTATGCCAGGCGGATCTGTTTGAGGCTGTGGAGCAGGTACTGGTAGGTAAGGAGAAAAAGGATCGCATCATGGGCGAGGAAGAGCGCCGTATCGTGTCTTATCACGAGGTAGGCCATGCTTTGATCAGTGCCCTGCAGAAGGATGCAGAACCTGTTCAGAAGATCACCATCGTACCTCGTACCATGGGTGCTCTGGGCTATGTAATGAACGTGCCCGAAGAAGAAAAGTTTATGAATACTAAGGCAGAGCTGAAAGCCATGCTGGTACAGTTCTTAGCTGGTCGTGCTGCCGAGGAATTGATCTTTGATACCGTGACTAATGGCGCTGCTAACGATATCGAAAAGGCTACCGCCATTGCCCGTGCCATGGTGACTCAGTATGGTATGTCCGATGAGTTTGGTCTCATGGGACTGGAGTCTATCGAGAGCCGTTATCTGGATGGTCGTCCTGTGATGCATTGTGCAGATCGCACCGCTGCTCAGATCGACGACGTGGTAAAGGTGATGCTGCGTGAGGCATATACTCAGGCCAAGGATCTGCTGAGTCAGAATCTGGATGCCCTCCACAAGATCGCTGCTTACCTGATCCAGAAGGAAACCATCACCGGTAAGGAGTTCATGGAGATCTACCGTCAGGTGCTGAAGGAGCGCGAGGGCGGAGCAGATGGCGCAGAGAGTGCCGGCGAGACTGAAAATAAGACCGGTGCGGAGATGGCTCTGACTGTTGACAGCGAGGAGCGAGTGATCACTCCCGCTGAAAAGATCGAAGCCGTGCTGGCTGAAAAGGACAGCAACAAGTGGTCTTCTGTTTCTGTAGAAGACGACTCTGTAGTGGATGTATAAGCATTTCGTATCTATATGAAAAATTCAACCTGCAAGATACAGTTTTTATGGAAGAACCGTATCTTGCGGGTATTTTATTTTCTGTAGATACGAAGTGACCTGCTCATTGATAAGATGTCAAAAAGATGATACAATTAGGGTAGAAAGGGAGGCACATTCTATGACATTTAACATCGAAGAAGAATTGAAAAAACTGCCCGCCTCTCCCGGCGTGTATTTAATGCATGACTGCCATGACCAGATCATCTATGTGGGTAAGGCCATCAGTCTGAAAAACCGTGTGCGCCAGTATTTTCAGACCAGTCGCGGCAAAACGGCCAAGATCCTGCAGATGGTGGCTAATATCGCCTGGTTTGAGTATATTCTTACCGATTCGGAGATGGAGGCATTGGTATTGGAGTGCAATCTGATCAAGGAGCACCGACCAAAGTATAATACCATGCTGGTAGATGACAAAACGTATCCGTATATTAAGGTGACGATTCAGGAAGACTATCCTAGAGTGCTGTTTTCCAGGGAGATGAAGAAAGATAAGTCCCGTTATTATGGACCTTACACCAGTGCGGCAGCAGTGAAGGATACCATCGATCTGCTGCACAAGCTGTTTCGCCTGCGTACCTGCCGTCGCAACCTGCCGGCAGATATCGGCAAGGAGCGCCCTTGTCTCAATTACCATATCAAGCAGTGTGATGCTCCCTGCCAGGGATATATCTCCAAAGAGGAGTATCGGGAGTCAGTGCAGAAGGCCATGGACTTTCTGGGAGGCAATTTTGACCCCATCGTAAAGTCTCTGGAGGAGCAGATGCAGGAATGTGCTGCCAATCTGGATTTTGAGACCGCCGTAACTTATCGCGAGCTGTTAAATAGTGTAAAGCACATCGCACAAAAACAAAAGATCACCGATTCGGCCGGACAGGAGGATCGTGATGTGATCGCGCTGGCCAGAGAAAAGCAGGAGGCCGTGGTGCAGATCTTCTTTGTCCGTGGAGGCAAGATGATCGGTCGAGACCATTGTTACCTGACTATCGATGAGGATGAGACCGACGGTCATATCCTCAGTGAGTTTGTGAAGCAGTTTTATGCCGGTACACCGGTGATCCCCAAGGAACTGTTTTTGCAGGCGGCACCGGAGGATGAGGAATTGATCGCCCAGTGGCTGACAGCCAGACGTGGCCAGAAGGTGACTCTTCGCATCCCTCAAAAGGGAGAAAAGGCCCGCCTGGTAGAATTGGCAGCCCGCAATGCCCGCCTGGTACTGGATCAGGATCGTGAAAAATTGAGAAGAGAAGAGACCCGCACCACAGGAGCAGTTCGCCAACTGTCTCAGATGCTGGGACTGGAGGATTGTGTCCGCATGGAAGCCTTTGATATTTCCAATATCAGTGGCGTACAGTCCGTAGGATCCATGGTGGTGTACGAAAATGGTCGCCCCAAGCGGTCTGACTATCGTAAATTCAAGATCCGCTATGTGGACGGCCCTAATGATTATGCCTCTATGGAGGAAGTGCTGACCCGACGGTTCCGCCACGGTCTGGAGGATAAAGCCGAAGGCGGTGGCAGCTTTGACTGTTTCCCGGATCTGATCCTTATGGATGGTGGCAAGGGTCAGGTAAATATTGCCGAGAGCGTGTTAGAGACATTGGGGTTATCGATCCCTGTCTGCGGTATGGTCAAGGATGACAATCACCGCACCCGCGGTCTGTATTTCCGGGGAGAAGAAGTGCCCCTGGATCGCCACGGTGAGAGTTTCCAGTTGATCACCCGGATCCAGGATGAGGCTCACCGCTTTGCTATCGAGTACCACCGCAGTATTCGCAGCAAAGAGCAGATCCATTCCATCCTGGATGATATCCAGGGTATTGGCCCTGCCAGACGCAAGGCATTGATGCGCCATTTTAAATCCATCGAGGCCATTCGGGATGCCGGTGTGGAAGAACTGGCAGCAGCCCCCCAGATGAATGTGCGGGCGGCTCAGTCCGTGTATGATTTCTTCCAGGCTAGGAAGAAAATGTGAGGTTTTGGAAAAGTTTTCAGTATAAAAGGAATCGTGAGTGGTATATAAGAAATGATGAGCCCCTTGCTTATCCCTGACGAGTATGTTACAATAAATAGAATACCAATCCAAGGAGGAGCCAGCTATGGCAGCAAAAGTTACCGTTACGGATGTGATCAAAAAATACAACCTGCGTTCTCTGACACCAGAGATCAATACCGATGAGATTCGCGTTACCCGCACGGATATCAATCGTCCTGCCCTACAGCTGGCCGGCTACTTTGAGCATTTTGGTAAGGAGAGAGTACAGATCATCGGTCTGGTGGAATATACTTATATTGAGAAGATGACCAGAGAGCGTAAGAAGGAGATCTTTACTCAGCTGTTTGCCGGTAAGAGCCCCTGCGTGATCTTTTGCCGTAGTCTGGAGCCGGATGAGGAGATCATTCAGCTGGCTGTTGAGAATAAGGTACCTTTGTTGGTAGCGGATGCCATGACTTCTGATTTTATGTCGGAGATCATTTATTGGCTGAAGGTACAGCTGGCACCTATGATCAGCATCCATGGTGTATTGGTCGAGGTGTTTGGTGAAGGTGTGCTGATCATGGGCGAGAGCGGCATCGGTAAGAGTGAGGCTGCCCTGGAGCTGGTAAAGCGAGGACACCGTCTGGTAACTGACGACGTAGTCGAACTGCGCAAGATCAGCGATGAGACCCTGGTAGGTACAGCGCCGGATATCACCCGCCATATGATCGAGCTGCGTGGTATTGGCATCATCGACATAAAGGCTCTGTTTGGTGTGGCTGCCGTTAAGAATAAGCAGAATGTGGATATGGTCATCAAACTGGAAGAGTGGAGCCGCGACCGCGAATACGATCGTCTGGGTCTGGATGACCAGTATGTAGAGTTTTTGGGCAACAAAGTAGTGTGCTACAACATCCCCATCCGTCCCGGCCGCAATCTTGCTGTCATCGTAGAGTCTGCTGCCGTTAACTCCCGTCAGAAGAAGATGGGTTACAATGCTGCCCAGGAGCTGTATCGCCGTGTCCAGAGAAGTCTGGAATTACCGGATCTGGAGGATGGCATGTTCCCGTAAAGGAGAACATTTCTGGCGGAGGACATCCGCCTGGAGAATGAAATTTGTTTGAGAGAAAGTAGATAAGAATTCCATGAATTTTCAAGATAGATTAGAAGGACTGGGGTGTCAGTTTTTGTGTCAGGAACCTCTGGCTCGACATACCACCTTCCGCATCGGTGGTCCTGCGGACTACTATGTGATGCCGGACAGTGTGGAACAGTGTAAACAGGTGATCGCCCTGTGTAAAGAGTGTGAGATGCCTTATCGTGTCATCGGCAATGGCAGTAATATCCTGTGTGCCGACGATGGTGTGGAAGGTGTTATCATCGATATGGTCCGTGGACTGAATCAGTGTGAGGTGGATCCGGAGGCAGGTGTCATCAAGGCTCAGGCAGGTGTTCTTTTGTCTGCGCTGGCCCGCAGAGCCCAGCAGGCAGGTCTGACCGGTCTGGAGTTTGCCGGTGGTATCCCCGGCAGTGTAGGTGGCGCTCTGATGATGAATGCGGGAGCCTACGGCGGAGAGATGAAGCAGGTGGTACAGTGGGCCCGTGTCCTGACTCGTGAGGGTGAGGAATTGGTAGTCACCGTGGACCAGCTGGATCTGTCCTACCGTCACAGTGCCATCCGCCCCAATGGATGGACCGTGCTGGAGGCAGGATTTGCTCTGCAACAGGGAGATGCATCCCTGATCCGCAGTACTATGGATGATTTGGCCGCTCGTCGTCGTGACAAGCAACCTTTGGAGTTTCCCAGTGCCGGCAGCACCTTTAAACGTCCTGGAGGTTATTTTGCTGCCCAGCTCATCGATGAGGCCGGTTTAAAGGG
>JAFYLG010000001.1 GCA_017537225.1 Lachnospiraceae bacterium | reverse complement strand
TGGGGAAGGAATACCCTCCTGCAGTCTCCTTGGCCGCAGCCACCGCCTGAAACTGAGGATCACGGATCCAGGGCCTGGGGATCTCAAACAGAGATTTCAAAAACTGATTTACCAGCATGCCGAAAACGGTACTGTACACCATAAAATATCCGGCTTTTTTATTGATGCACCAAAAGACGATCAACAAAATCGCAATGGCCGCTGCCTCATCGCCCAGATTGGTCACTGTCATAAAAAAGGCATCACCTACTGCTGTGCGCAGATCCGCCAACCAGTACAATAAATTCATAGGATCTCCTCTCCGGCAAAACATTCACCCTTCTGGTCTTATTCATTGTTCTGCCCATTGAAGCATATTCTTATTTTGTATCAGCATATTATATTTTTCTTTATTTGGCAAGGAAAAAAATCCCTGCCGCTTTATACGCAGCAGGGATCGCTTTTTTCCTATTACTGAGGCATCTTGAAAGAGCTCTTCAGAGATACGATACGGTTAAATACCAGTCTCTCCTCCGTGCTGTCGTTGCAGTCTACGCAGAAGAAACCATTACGTACAAACTGGAAGCGGTCAAATGCCTTGGCATCCTTAAATGCAGGCTCCAGTTTGCAGTCTTCCAGAGTAGTCAGGGAGTTGGGATTCAGGTTCAGAGAACCATCTTCCTCATTGTATACCCCCTTCTCCTCATCGATGATGTTCTCGTACAGACGGCAGGTAGCCTCGATGGCGGTGGGAGCTGCTACCCAGTGGATGGTACCCTTTACCTTGCGGGTAACGCAGTTGCCACCGCGGGTCTCGGGATCGTAGGTACAGTGGATGGCAGTGATATTGCCCTCCTCATCCTTATCGATGCCGGTGCAGGTCACAAAGTAAGCGCCCATTAGACGAACCTCATTGCCGGGGAACATACGGAAATACTTCTTAATAGGCACTTCCATAAAGTCTTCCTGCTCGATGTACAACTCCTTGGCAAAAGGAACCATACGGCTGCCCATCTCAGGATTCTCAGGGTTGTTAGCTACTTCCAGGTACTCTACCTGACCTTCGGGATAGTTGTCCACGATCAGCTTTACAGGTTTCACGATAGCCATCCAACGGGGGGCCTTCGCCTTCAGATCCTCACGGATGCAGTACTCCAGCATGGGCATATCGCAGGCACTCTGGCTCTTGGAAACGCCTGCCAGCTCCACGAACATCTTGATGGACTCGGGAGTATAGCCGCGACGACGCAGACCGCTGATGGATACCAGACGAGGATCGTCCCAACCATCTACGATACCGGTCTCAACCAGCTTCTTGATGTAACGCTTGCCAGTCACTACATTACGCAGGTACAGCTTGGCAAACTCGATCTGCTTGGGAGGCATCTCAAACTCGCACTCCTGTACTACCCAGTCGTACAGAGGACGATGATCCTCGAACTCCAGAGTACAGATGGAGTGAGTGATATGCTCGATGGCATCCTCAATGGGATGAGCAAAGTCATACATGGGATAGATGCACCACTTGTCACCGGTATTGTGGTGAGCCATGTGGGCTACACGATAGATAACCGGGTCACGCATGTTGATGTTGGAAGATGCCATATCAATCTTGGCTCTCAAAACCTTCTCGCCGTTGGCAAACTTACCGGCACGCATGTCCTCAAACAGCTGCAGGTTTTCTTCCACGGAACGATTGCGGTAAGGGCTCTCCTTGCCGGGCTCATCCCAGGTACCACGGTACTCCTTGATCTCGTCGGCAGTCAGATCGCATACAAACGCCTTGCCCTTCTTGATCAGCTTTACCGCACACTGGTACATCTCTTCGAAATAATCGGATGCAAAGAACAGACGGTCTTCCCAGTCTGCGCCCAGCCAGGCCACATCCTTCTTAATGGACTCTACAAATTCGATCTTCTCCTTGGTAGGATTGGTATCGTCAAAACGCAGGTTGAACTTACCGCCGTACTGGTTAGCCAGACCGGAGTTCAGCAGGATGGACTTGGCATGTCCGATGTGCAGATATCCGTTAGGCTCCGGAGGGAAACGAGTCTGTACATGGTCAAAACGACCGGTAGCCAGATCTTCCTCGATGATTCTCTCAATAAAGTTTTTGGATACGACTTCTTTTTCTTCCTTGGTTACTACTACTTCTTCCATAGGTTCCTCCTAATCTCTACGCCTTCAAGGGGCGAGCTAATATGTGTTTCACCGATTTAGTATAGCAGCCGATGCAGGCTTATATAGCCACGATCCACTTGCACCACTAAATGGTTACACTATAGAATACCACATTTTGGAGAAATGTAAAATACTTTTTTACAGTTTCTCCCCCTCATTGGCCTCTTCCACTACAACATCTTCCTGCGGAGCCTCGTCTTCAAACGTGACACACAGCACTGCCTGTGGCCAGTTCAGACTGACCTTGGCATACTTCCCCTTCTCCTTGGCTGCCTCTGCCATGGTATCTAACAGCTGTGTCAGCACATCACGGGTCAGATAACCGCCACGCCAATGAAACAGCAACGGCTTATTTTTTCGAATAGCTTGCTGAGAGCGCTTCTTTACATCTTCTATCTTGGTGAAGGAGATCTTCTTTTCTTTGTAGTAGAAATGATCCCCATCGGTACAGGCTGGTACCTTCCAGATCACCGGCTCGTGATCCCGGAAAAACTGCTTATCTTCCAAATTTAAATAATCATAGCGCAAAGGTCCCGCCTTACAAAGGCTATTATCAAAAGTGACATCCAGATGATAATATTTTCCTCCAATGCGTACCACATTCCAGGCATGGCGATATTTGATCCCTTTGTCCGGATCCGCATCGGAGATAGCAATAATACACCAGATTCCCAGATTGTCACAAAGGATCTTCACCGTCTTGGCGATTCCCTCGCAGACGCCTACTCCCTGGCCCAAAGGACCAATGATCTCGTGGGAATAAGGTTTTTTCAGCTTATCATAGCGGACATTCTCACAGATAAAATCGTGAATGTATTGTTCCTTCTCCCATTCACTCATGGATTTAGCCGACTGTATCAGTTTATTGACACGGGCTGTCATAGCCTTTTGATGATCCTTGATCTTAGCCTTGTCAAAGAGATATTCGGGGATAAACTCTACATTAGTGGAGTCCGGATAATATCGATACCGAAAACCAGTAGCCCAAAAGATCTCCGGACAATCCAAGCGCAATTGAAAGAAAATATCCGCCAGTTCTCTTCCCTCCAGACGAGGAACGGGAAAGCTAGGCGCCAGGGCCAGCAGTCCCGTCTTGATAGCGTGGTAGGCAGTCTGATGAACTTTGTTCATATGTAAATAGTAATAAGGTTCCATATTTGATCCTCTCACTTCTCATAACATTCTTTCCCATCATACCATAAACAAACACATCTTGCAAATCTCCCCTCCGCAAATCCGCTTGTTTTGGCATGGAGCGACGAGCCCCATCATAGACTATACAAAAAAACTGGAGAACACTATGAGTGCAAAAACAAAAATTGTCGTACTGAAAATGAAGGAGCTCATCTACACCGCGGTCTTTGTGGGACTGGCCATTTTACTGATCGCCATCGGATGGGCCATGTTCCAAGGTAGTGATGACACCGATGACAAAAACACTAACACAGTATCACAGACGACCAACAGTTCCTCTTCTGAGCGTGATACAAACGCCAGTGCTGATCCCCAACAATATATTCCCGGTATCTATACTGCTTCCCTGCCACTAAGCGGCCAAAGTCTGGATGTAGAAGTTATTGTGGACTCTGCTCAAATCAAAAGTGTCCGTCTGGTGAATCTGCAGGAATCAGTAGCAGCCATGTATCCCCTGATAGAACCTACCATGTCCTCTCTACAGACACAGATCCTCTCCAGCCAATCCGTCGACAGTATCACCTTCGAGGACAGTTCCAAATACACTGCTTATGTATTAGTCCAAGCGGTGCAAACTGCTTTGGAAAAAGCTTCTGTCCAATAGAATTTTATTGCAATCATTACGCCAAAAACACGGAAAAACCTCCGCACATGGTCTACACCATGGGACGGAGGCTTTTTTCGTTATATTTATTGAATCATATTCCCTGATTAGTCCACTACCAGCACACGGATAGAGTTGGTGTGGGCGCTGTTACGGGTGCGGTTACCAGCCATACCTGCAGTCAAAACGATCAGATCGTCTTCGTGGATCAAACCACGCAACTTAGCCAGCTCGATAGCACTGTCGATCACCTCGTCACTATTGCTGCGATAAGGAGAATAGATAGGCTTTACACCCCACAGCAACTGCATCTGACGGATGGTCTGTGCGTTAGGAGAGGTAGCAACGATCATAGCCTGAGGACGGAATTTGGATACCATCAGAGGAGTATGACCGGTAATACTGGGAGCTACAATAGCCTCAATATGCAGGTTGTATGCAGTAGTTACAGAGGCATAAGCAACAGCAGTAGAAATGTTACGGCTCTGATATCCAGACTTGGCTCTCATCAGCTCCTCGTAGTTGATATGAGACTCGGTGTTGACTGCGATCTGGCTCATCATGGAAACAGCCTCTACAGGGTACTTACCCATGGCAGTCTCACCGGACAGCATAACAACGTCGGTACCATCATAGATGGCGTTGGCAACGTCAGTTACCTCTGCTCTGGTAGGACGAGGATTGCGGATCATGGAATCCAGCATCTGGGTGGCAGTGATAACAGGCTTAAAAGCATCGTTACACTTGCGGATCATGGTCTTCTGAATGTAGGGCAGCTCATGAGGAGGTATCTCTACACCCATGTCGCCACGGGCGATCATGATACCGTCGGCTACACGAACGATGTCGTCAAAATTATCAATACCTTCTTTGTTCTCGATCTTGGCGATCACCTTGATCTTGGAACCATGCTCCATCAGGATCTGCTTGATCTCCAGCACACTCTCGGCAGAGCGTACAAAAGATGCAGCAATATAATCAAATTCATGCTCGATGGCAAACAGAATATCCTTTTTATCCTGCTCGGTAATACCGGGCAGACGAACCTTTACACCGGGCACATTGACACCCTTGCGGGTTCCCAAAACACCACCATTCAATACCACACAGTGCAGCTCGGTCTCGGTCTTCTCTTCGATCTTTAATTCGATCAGACCGTCATCGATCAAAATACGGTCGCCCATTTCTACATCAGCAGGCAGACCGGCATAGTTGATGTGGCCGATGGTCTCATCACCTTCAATGACTCTGGTGGTCAAAGTGAATTTCTGACCGGCAGTCAGGGTCACATTTTTCAGGCCATCTTTCAACAGACCGGTACGGATCTCAGGACCCTTGGTATCCAGCAGAGCTGCGATGGGCAGATTTTTTGCTTCTCTTACTTTCTTTAACAATTCAAAACGGTTGTGCTGTTCTTCGTGATCACCGTGGGAAAAGTTAAAACGGGCCACGTCCATGCCGTGATCCATCAGTGCTCCCAATACAGCTTCATTGTCTGTAGCAGGACCCATGGTGCAAATAATTTTGGTGCGCTTTCTCATCATTATGACTCATTAGCCTCCTTCTTTACGTGTTGATGTGTATAAAGATGATCTTCACAATATTCGAAACTTCCTTCACATTTGGAGCAGTATCTAAATTCCAGATCCGGATGAGACTGCTCGGTACGACCACAGATAGAGCAACAATGTCTGGGGGCACTGGCGTTAGCTTTCTGAATAGCCTTAGCCTCTGCCACCTTGGCACGAAACTCTCTACGGATCTGTTTTTGCTGTCTGGTCAGACGCATTCTCTTGCGGAACAAGTTGTAAAACAGCAGGTAATTCAATACGGACATCAATGCTAAAATAGCAAAATTAGGCAGTGCGAGCACACCGAAGTTACTTAACAGTGCACTGATCTGGGGCAGGAACGGGAATAAGAATCCACCGATGATCGTTGCTCCAAAATAGATCGCATCGATGATACCCAGCCACTTTGCCTTGATGGGAATGATAAAGAACAGTAAAAACTGTACCTCGGAAAACTCCGTCACAAAGGCAAAGAACAGAGACAGGTTCAGATAGTAAGTACCCATCATGCCGATAGGCAGTACCATATTGTACTGACCTGCCAGGAAATACACCAAAATACTGGCAAAAATATGGGAGATTACCCCCATAAAAAAGTACAGATTGAAAGCAAAGGTGCCCCAGCGCTGTTCCAAAGAACGTCCCATGGTATAGTATACAAAAATCGACAGAGCATTAAACAACAATCCGCTGCTGGGTGGATACACCACAAAAGTCAACAGACGCCACACCTGCCCCTGTAAAATCGCTCCAAAGTCCAGCATCAACAGATTTAGCAGATTGGGATTTACGATCTGCAGAAT
>JAFYLG010000066.1 GCA_017537225.1 Lachnospiraceae bacterium | reverse complement strand
GTTGGTTGTTGAAAAGGGCTCCCAAGGTCATATCCTACGCGTTGTGGGGCGTGGTGTTGTTTCGCCTGCTGTGCCCGGTGGCGGTGGAATCCAGCTTTTCCCTCTTTAATCTTTTGGAAGTCCCGATCAAAGAAGCTGGTACGTTGACCAGCGTCTTGGAATATGTGCCAAATGATGTCGTTCACACAGAGTCTCCTACAGTGACCTTACCTGTTCCCGGCATCAGTGAGGTGGTCAATCAGGTGTTGCCCCAGGGGGAGGAGCAATTGAGAGCGGATCCCTTAGAGGGGCCGATCTTCCTTGCTACTTGTGCCTGGTTGTCAGGTGTATCGGGCATGGCTATCTATAGTTTGATTTCTTATGTCCAGCTGCGGCGTAAGTTGTCGGTGGCTGTGCCCCTTCGGGAAAATATCCTGATCGCGGATGATATCAAATCTCCAGTTGTGGTAGGGTTATTTCACCCGAAAATCTATCTTCCTTGTAACCTGGGAGATAGGGAGCAGGAGTACATCATTCTTCATGAACAGCACCATATTCGTCGGTTGGATCATGTGATGAAAGCCTTGGCGTTTTTGGCTTTGACCATTCATTGGTTCAATCCATTGGTTTGGATGGCTTTTGTTCTGGCTGGAAAAGATATGGAGATGAGCTGTGATGAGGCAGTGATCCGCAAGATCGGTATCGATATTCGGGCAGATTACTCTGCGTCACTTTTGACTTTGGCCACTGGGCGGCGTATCATTGCTGGTACTCCTTTGGCCTTTGGAGAGGGCGATACCAAGGAACGTATCCATAATCTGTCTAAATGGAAAAAACCTGCGATGGGGGTCGTTGTAGTGGCAGCCATCGCCTGTATGGTACTTGCGGTGAGCCTGCTGACTAATCCGGAAACAAAGCAGGATCTCTCTTTTTTGAATTATGAAAATCTGGTGTCTATCGCCGCACAATCGGATATGCATCCTGTGTCAAAATCAGAGGATTCCAGCAGATACATCATCTATGGCCCTCAACTGGCTGAATTCTTAGATGTAGCAAATTGGACCGTACAAACGGGAATCACCCGAAAGGTGCAGCGAGATACAGAACGAAACAGTAAGTTCTCGATCCAAATTACGCTGAACGGAATGTATCTGAAAGTATTTGATACAGACACGGCAAACATTTATGATGTGACCACGGGCAAAGACAGATATTATCGGATGAGTGACGGAGATTATGAGAAACTCTCTGCCATGCTGAGTAAGGACCATGAGTACTCGGAGGATTACGAGGCGATGTATACTGTTGTCGAGATCGTTGATCCCACCGATGATCCTAATTTTGCCTATGATACCGCAACAGAAAAGATTTACGAGGATAACGATTATATGTATTATCTCAGCGGTTTGTACAGTCAGAATGTAATCGTCCATTATGCCAATGGTAAGAAAGAGGATATCGTATCTGCCCTTAATAGTAAAAGAGCTATGATAGAAGATCTGAAGAAATTTGACGTGGAATATCGGGCAATATCGAAATATCGAGTAAAGCGGTATGGGACTTTGGATGCTGCGGTTTCCGCGGCCATATTGGATCATTATCGCAACGATGACCCTAACGGGCTGTTATATGTGAAGGGTAATCTCATTCTTCATCAGGAAACGGACAAGACGGGAAAAACGACGGTGATCGCTATGTCGCTCTGTGATAAGTACGACATTGACTATGGGTATGAGCATTGGTATGAACCGGTGATATTGACATTTGGATATACGAAGGAACAGGGATATTATCTGGCAGATTCCTGGTTCCCTACCAGGCCTGCCAAGTCCTGGGATGCTCTTTCCAATGAGATCTACGAAAAGTTTAGTGCCTATTCGGAGGATCTTGCAGATAGTGCATTGAATCTTTTGATCAATGGTGAGCATCATGATACAGAGTGGATCAAAGAGAATCGACCGGAGATTTGGGCGCTGCTTCAAATGATCAATGAATAGTTTATAACGAAAAGAGAGTGTTGCGCATTGAACTGAAGTTTTCAGTCATTGCACAACACTCTCTATTTAAGTTTTATTTAAGCTTTGCAAATAGTTCAGTAAAAATTACTCAGCCTTGAAAGCGCCCTGCTCCAGAGCCAGGGTGATGGTGGTCTGGTCGCAAACCTCGCTGGGACCGTAGTACTGGATAGCACCGGGATAACGGAAGCAGGTGTTCTCAGCCCACTCAGCACGATGAGCCTCGAAGTACTTGAAGGGAGCACCGTCCAGCTCAACCAGAGCCTTCTTGATAACGGGCTTGTCCTCGCCATGTCTTCTCTCGATGTTCATCATCTTGGTGATAGGCATACCACCGGCAACCCACTCAACAGCGGGAGCGGACAGGTTGGAAACCTTGGACAGGTATCCGGTGTAGCCGTACTGGATCAGCATGAATGCATTGTAACCCAGAGAGTAGCAGTAGTCAGCGTCGAAGTTGGAAGGGAATGCGCATCTGCCTTCGTAGCCCATGAAGTGGTGCATAGCAGTGAACTTGCCCTTGTAGGAACCGGCAGCCTTACGAGCCTTCAGCTCGGTAGCTACCATAGCGGAGAACAGCTTCTCGGACTCGATCAGGGATACCTGTACGTTGCCGTGAGGGTCTCTGTCTAAGAACAGCTGCTGCTGAATAGCCTCAGGCAGAATGTTGAATACTTCCAGAGCTTCCTTGGTCAGGCCTTTCTCGATGAACTCAACCTTAGCAGCCCAGCTAGGCAGCTCGTTGAAAGCATCAGCCTTAGCGCCGGCCAGCATCTCGTTGATCTCCTGGATCAGAGCGGAGAACTCAGGAACGAACTCAACAACGCCCTCGGGGATGATAGCGACACCGTAGTTCAGGCCCTTGTTGCCACGAACTTCTACGATGTCAGCGATGTAGTTAGTGATCTCGGACAGGGACTGCTTCTTAGCAGCTACTTCCTCAGAGATCAGAGTGATGTTGGGCTGGGTCTGCAGACCGCACTCCAGAGCAACGTGGGAAGCGGCACGGCCCATAACCTTGATGAAGTGCCAGTACTTCTTGGAAGAGTTGGCATCTCTCTCGATGTTACCGATCATCTCGCTGTAGGTCTTGCAAGCGGTATCGAAACCGAAGGAGATCTCGATGTCTTCGTTCTTCAGGTCACCGTCGATGGTCTTAGGGCAACCGATTACCTGTACGCCGGTGTTGTTGGCAGCCATGTACTCAGCCAGGATACCAGCGTTGGTGTTGGAGTCGTCGCCACCGATGATAACGATAGCGGTAACGCCGTGCTTCTTGCAAACTTCAGCAGCGATAGCAAACTGCTCCTGGGTCTCCAGCTTGGTTCTGCCGGAACCGATGATATCGAAACCGCCGGTATTGCGGAACTGGTCAACGTACTCGTCTTCCAGAACGATGAAGTTATCTTCGATCAGACCGCTGGGGCCGCCCTTGAAACCGATCAGAACGTTGTCCTTGTTGGTAGCCTTCAGAGCATCGTACAGACCACAAACTACGTTGTGACCGCCGGGAGCCTGACCACCGGACAGGATAACGCCTACAACCTGCTTCTTAGCTTCAGAAGTGTTCTGACCCTTTTCGAAGGTGATCTCCTTCTTGCCATAGGTGTTAGGGAACAGAGCTTTGATCTTCTCCTGATCGGCTACGCTCTGAGTCTCTGCGCCTTCCTTAACGCAGATGTCAGCGATGCCATTTCTCAGCATGCCGGGCAGTTTGGGGGAATACTCATATCTTGCTTTCTGTAAGGGGGAAAGATTCATGATAATATCTCCTTTTCATAAAATAATTATTTAAAAATAATCATACGCTTCTATTCTAATATATTTCTAAAAAAAGTAAACAGTTATCTGCGAAAAAAATGATTTTTATGGTTTTTTACCACGTATGACATGCTTAAAGTGCAGAGAGTTGTTGATTTTAGATCGAGTGGGATGTGATTTGCTCTCGTGCCCCGGAAAATTCACCTTGTATTAAGGAAACGAGATCGTGATTAGGTCATGTGGCAACTGTAATTGTTGTAAGACCTACATGAAATTTGGAGATTAGGTCTTGATGAAGAAATCGGAGGGCAAGAACTAAAGTTTTGGCAAGTATTAGGTGCTGAGATATAGTGGCGGCTAGTTTGACCTAAAAGAAGATTTGATGTTAGGTCGTAGAGTGGCGTGCAGCGTATTATGACCTAAAAAAGAAAGTGGTAGTAGGTCGTAGAGTGGCATGGAGTGTGATATGACCTAAAAGTCAAGATCGAGTTAGGTCGTATGAAAAGGAAAGTAAGAGTATGACCTAAAACGGCATATATGTTTAGGTCATAATCAGAGAAAATCAGTAAGAAGACCTAAAATCCGGGAAAAGACTCCTTCGGGACTTCATCCGAAGTAGTGATCAATGATTTTTTGTATCGTATCGGCAGTGAGAGGATGTTGCTGAGTTTCATAAGTGGTTATTAAATCAATGGATGGAATGATCCCGTGAGAGATATACAGCTGAAGTTTAGAGGCAGTGCGCTTGCTGTAGGATGAATCGTCCATTAGACCAAAATGTTCCCAATAAAATACCTTTCCTGTTTTGGGGTGGCGAATAGTAAAGTCGGGATAAATAGAAGTAGTATCTAGGGTAAGGATGTTTTCATAGCGAAAGGGGATATTGTGTGTGTATAACAGAGAGGCGATCATGGCTTCTGATTTGGAGCGAACGACGTGGCCGGATGGAGTTTTGTGTATCAGATGTTCGGGGTGATTTTCGTTTTGTTCATAAGAAGAGTGCATCCATTCATGGAGTTCATCAGAGAGCGGCTGAAAATAGCCGGATAATAGATCGGCGTAGCCGGGAGTGAGAAGAATTTTTTGAGACGGGTTCTCGGTGGGAAGCAGATGGAGATAGGAATCGATGGCTTTCTTTTCTTGTATCATTTCCTGCAAAAGCCAGGTGCGATATGTCTTAAGAGCCAGCTGCTCTGCCGGAAAACGATTGGATTTGGGGATGTAATGGCGGGTGTGCCCATCGCTTTGATAGCATTTATAGTATTTTCCATGATGACAACAGATGAGGTGGCCGCTGGGCGCTGTGTTGATTTGATTTTGAAGGGTTGAAATAGTATCGCCTAAGTGTTGGCTGGTTTTCAGCATTGCATGATAAAACAAAGGGGGTCCTCCTTATAAAATAGATTATTGTGTAAATAGGAAACATAAAAGGAAAATGTAAAAGAGAAACGAAAAATGTATTGTGTGAGGTGATGTGAAAAAGGGTACGAAAGAGAGTGGAAGAGTATGGTGGGCGAAAAGAATGATGAGGAAAGGGAGAAGTGAGGGAATGGATAGGTGAGAGAACGGCAAGAAAGGTGAGAGGGAAAAGGCAAGCAGCACTTACCTTTTCCCAAAAAGATAACAAAAGAAAGGAATTAGTTAGATGAAGCTGTTACATTAGCTTCATCGCCCAGCAGATAGTTGATAAACTGCTGCGCGGTACGGCCGGAGATGCCGCCGTGGCGGATCTCCCACTTGTTGGCCTCGGCCAGCAGCTTTTCGTCGCTAAGGGTGATGCCGTGGTTACGGGCCAGACCGATGACGATGTCATTAAACTCTCGGCGGTTAGGCTTTAAGTAGCAGATCATGCAGCCGAAGCGGTTGGCCAGGGACAGCTTTTCTTCCAGCGTGTC
>JAFYLG010000065.1 GCA_017537225.1 Lachnospiraceae bacterium | reverse complement strand
TAAGTGCTATGATCACAGCAGCTATCGCCAATGATGGTGTAATGATGCAGCCATATATTTTGGAATGCGTCACTGCAGGAGATAAAGTCATTGAGCAGTATGAAGCAGTTGCACTAGGGAATGTCATGACAGAAGAAGAATCTGCAATCATAAAACGTATGATGCGATCAGTAGTCACGGATGGTACCACGGTCAGTCTTCAGACAGATCTTTATGAAGCCTATGGTAAGACCGGCACTGCGGAATATATCACCGGCTCTGATGCTGCCCATGCCTGGTTTACCGGATTTGCCGGAGAAGGGGATGATCGTATCGCTATCAGCGTAGTATTGGAAGGCGCTGGTACCGGCAGTCAGCAGGCTGCACCTGTGGCTGCTGCTGTATTTGAAAAGTATTTCTTGCGATAAAATTTTTCTTGTCATATGCTACGAAAAGCGCTATACTGTTACAGGATATAGTTTTATGGTGTTTTGGAATGGAAAAAATCCAGAATACTGCGTTTAGAAGTGAAAGGACCGCCAGCGATGAGGCAGGCAGTCGACAATACACACCGAAATCAGGAGGAATTGCAAATGATTGAAGCAACGAGCTGCGGTGGTGTGGTAATTTTTCGTGGGAAGATCCTGCTGTTGTACAAGAATTATAAGAATAAGTACGAAGGTTGGGTGCTTCCGAAAGGTACGGTAGAGGCCGGCGAAGATTATCAGGATACGGCGCTTAGAGAAGTAAAAGAGGAGGCTGGTATCGATGCCAAGATCATCAAGTATGTAGGCAAGAGCCAGTACACCTTCAATGTACCCAGAGATACTGTGGAGAAGGATGTCCACTGGTACTTGATGCAGGGGTCCAGCTATTACAGCAAGCCCCAGAGAGAGGAGTATTTTACTGACTCCGGCTATTATAAGTTCCATGAGGCGTATCATCTGCTGAAGTTTTCCAATGAAAAGCAGATTTTGGAAAAGGCATACAACGAGTATCAGGAGTTGAAAAAGCGTAATCAGTGGAATGGTGATTGAGAGGAAGTTTCATGAACCCTAAATTTGAAGAATTGATGCAGCATGTAGAAAAGATGCAGGCCCTGGGCGCGGCCATGACTCTGTTTGGTTGGGATGCCGAGACAGGTGCTCCTGCAGATTCTATGGAGATGACATCTCGTATCGTTGGCTCTCTGTCTTCTCAGTATTTTGAGGCCATGGTCAATGAAGAGGTTCGTACTCTGCTGATGGAGTTAAAGAGTGCTGAGGATCTGGATGAGATCCAAGCTGCCATCGTTCGCGATATGGTCAAAAATCTGGAGGATATGGAAAAGATCCCTCCGGAGGAGTATCGTGAATTTTCTGAGCTGCAGGCTAAGTCTACTACTGTGTGGACCAAGGCTAAGCAGAACAATGATTTTGCATCTTTTGTGCCTACTTTGGAACAGATCATTGCCTATACCAAAAAGTTTGCTGGTTACAGCCGTAAAGATGGTCAGTCTCTCTATGATTCTATGTTAAATGATTACGAGGAGACCTTTGTTCAGGATGTTCTGGACCCTTTCTTTGCAGGACTTAAAGAGAAGATCGTTCCCCTGTTAAAGCAGGTGGTAGCTAAGAATGATCAGATCGACAAGAGTCCTCTGCAGCAGTCTTTTGATGTGGACAAGCAACGAGAGTTAAACCACTGGCTGGCTGAGTATGTGGGCTTTGATTTTAATCGTGGTATTTTGGCAGAGAGTGAGCATCCCTTTACTACCGGTCTGCACAATCATGATGTGCGTATTACCAGCCATTATTATGAAGATGCTATGGAGAGCGCGATATTCTCCACCATTCACGAGGCCGGTCATGCCATTTACGAGATGAATGTAGCGGATGACCTGACCTTGACTCCTGTAGGCGGCGGTGCTTCCTGTGGTATGCATGAGTCTCAGTCCCGTTTTATGGAAAACATGATCGGTCGCAGCTATGAATTCTGGGATCCTATCTACGCTAAGGTACAGGAGATGTTTCCTGAGCAGTTGGGACAGGTATCCTTAGAACATTTTCATAAGATGATCAACAAGGTAGAGCCTGGTTTGATTCGTACCGAGTCCGACGAGCTGACCTATTGTTTGCATGTGTTGATTCGCTACGAGATCGAAAAAGAGATGATCGACGGCGAATTAGCCGTTGAGGATCTTCCCAGTATCTGGAATGAAAAGTACGAAGCCTATCTGGGGGTAAAGCCTGAAAGCGACACCATGGGTGTGTTGCAGGATATTCATTGGTCTCAGGGAAGCATCGGTTATTTTCCTTCATATGCACTGGGCAATGCTTTTGCAGCACAGATCTATCACACTATGGAGCAGGAATTGGATATCCAGGGGGCATTGCGCAACGGCCAGCTTCCTATCATTACAAACTGGCTGAAGGAAAAGATCCATCGTCATGGTATGATTAAGAAGTCCAGACAGCTGTTAAAGGAGATCACCGGAGAAGACTTTAATCCTCAGTATTATATCGACTATCTTACCGATAAATTTACTGAGATTTATGGATTGTAATGTCACGAAAGAGTAGGGGGAGCCGCTGCTGAGAGGTAGCAGCTCCTTCCTTGCGTAATTTTATGAGGAGATGAGTATGAAAAAGAAACCCTTGGTGATCCTGACGGGTCCCACTGCCGTAGGAAAAACAGCCCTTTCCATTGGTCTGGCGCAGGCGATAGGCGGCGAGATCATTAGTGCGGATTCCATGCAGGTATATCGATCTATGGACATCGGTTCGGCATAGATCATGTCTGATGAGATGCAGGGAATTCCTCATCATTTGGTGGATGTACTGGAACCATGGGAAGAGTTTAATGTAGTTCGATTTCAGCAGATGGCCAAAAGGGCCTGTGAGGAGATTTGGGGACGTGGACATATTCCCATTGTGACAGGGGGGACTGGTTTTTATATACAGGCATTGCTGTATGATATCGATTTTACAGAGAATGACGAAGATACGGAATTTCGTACACAGATGGAGCAGTTGGCGTCTACGGAAGAAGGCCGGGATAAGTTATATCAGCGTTTGAAAGAGGTGGATCCCGCATCTGCTGAAGCGATCCATGCCAATAATATCAAGCGTGTGATCCGTGCCCTGGAGTTTTATGAGAAAACAGGCACACCTATTTCTGCTCATAATGAGGAGCAGAAGCAAAAGGAATCTCCTTATGCGTTCCTTTATGCCGTGTTATCTCGTGATCGTTCCGTACTTTATGACCGAATTGATCGTCGCGTGGATATGATGATGGAGGAGGGACTGGTAAAGGAAGTGCAGGGATTGATGGCACAGGGGTGCACCCGTCAAATGGTGGCCATGCAAGGTTTAGGCTACAAGGAGACCATAGATTATCTGGACGGAAAGCTGTCCCTGGAGGAAGCGGTCTATATCATCAAGCGTGACACCCGTCATTTTGCCAAGCGTCAGATGACCTGGTTCCGTCGAGAAAAAGATGTGACATTTATTGCGATGGATGGTCGACAGGAGTCAGAGATCCTGCAGGAGATATTAGAAAAGCTACAAGACCGAAACATCATTGGACCCTGGCAATGAATGCTCGTGTCCCCTGCTATTAATAAGTATTATGAAGAATAAGAAGAATCCAAATAATAACAATAAGGATAAAAACAACAGGAATAGCAATAACAGATCTATTCGATGGTTCATGGTTAGTGTAGTTCTGTTATGTATGGGGCTTTGGCTCGTTTGGGCTAATGCTTCGCTGGAATGCAATATTATATCGGTTTACAGTGATCGATTACCAGCTGCCTTTGATGGTTATCGCATTGCACAAGTGTCTGATCTGCATAATGCAGAGTTTGGCAATGATAATGAAATGCTAATCCAGATGTTGAAAGATTCTAACGCTGACTTGATCGTATTGACCGGAGATCTTGTGGATTCTAGTCATACGGATTTTGATGTGGCTGTGAGATTTGCCGAAAAAGCAGTGCAAATTGCGCCTACTTACTATGTGACCGGCAATCATGAGGCATGGTTAGGCCAGGCCTATGATATGCTGGAGAATCGGCTGGAGCAAATCGGTGTGGAAGTGATGCGGGAGGAAGCGGCATATGTTGAGCAGGATGGCGACAGGATCCTATTGCTGGGAATAGATGATCCGGAATTTTATGAGAGAGAAGCCACAGAGTATGATGGTGGGGCATCCCGTATTCAAGACGTTATAGATGGACTGCGCTATCGGGAAGATGAGTATACTATAGTATTGTCCCATCGGCCGGAATTGTTTGATGCCTATGTGGATGCCAAGGTGGATCTGGTATTCAGTGGACACGCTCACGGTGGTCAGTTTCGCTTGCCTATAATCGGTGGTTTAGTGGCTCCCGGACAGGGGTTATTTCCCAGTTATGATTCTGGACTTTACTCACAGGATATCACCTGCATGGTAGTAAGTCGCGGATTAGGTAATAGTGTGATCCCATTGCGCATTTGCAATCGCCCTGAGGTAGTTGTGGTGGAGTTGCATAGCAATATACAATAATTTCAAATTGCACTTGAAAAATCGCACTAAAAATTGCATTAGGTAGATCTTATTGGAACAATAAGATCATGAAAATTGCAGACAGATATCCTGTCTGAATCATATACAAGTATATTCTGTCGAAAATCCAGGATATCACTAAGTTTTGTACAGTATAAGGAGAGAAAACTATGACTATCACAAAAGATTCTATGATCGACCAGATGTACCGTGACTTAGGCTTGACTGGTCCTGTGATTGCCTTTGGTCGTCAAATTGAAAAAGAACTGGAGGAACGTTTCCGCAAGATCGATACCACTGCAGAGTATAACCAGTTAAAGGTGATCAACGCTATGCAGAAAAACCGTGTGGCTGCTCAGCATTTCAACACCTCCACCGGTTACGGCTACAACGATGATGGTCGCGACACCCTGGAGCAGGTATATGCCGATGCATTCCATGCAGAAGCTGCCCTGGTACGTTCTCAGATCATCTGTGGTACTCAGGCTCTGTACATTGCTTTGGCTGCTAATTTGCTGCCTGGTGATGAACTACTGTCCCCTGTAGGTAAGCCCTACGACACTCTGGAGGAGGTAATTGGTATCCGTCCTTCTTTGGGCAGTCTGGCTGAATATGGTGTGACCTATGCACAGGCAGATTTGTTGCCGGATGGTAGTTTTGACTATGATGCTATCCGCGCAGCTATCAAGCCCAATACTAAGATGGCCACTATTCAGCGTTCCAAGGGATATGCGTCTCGTCCCACCCTTTCTGTGGAACGTATCGGCGAACTGATCCGTTTCCTTAAGGAAATCAAGCCGGATATCATCTGTATGGTAGACAACTGCTATGGCGAGTTTGTTGAGGAGATCGAGCCTACCGATGTAGGTGCGGATATGATCGTAGGGTCTCTGATCAAAAACCCCGGTGGTGGTCTGGCTCCCTGTGGTGGATATATTGCCGGTCGTGAGGATCTGGTAGAGCGCTGTGCCAGACGTCTCAGTTCTCCGGGTCTGGGCAAGGAAGTAGGTGCTAACCTGGGCGTGAACCGTGATCTGTATCAGGGATTCTTTATGGCTCCCACCGTTACTGCCGGTGCACTGAAAGGTGCTATTTTTGCGGCTAATATCTATGAGAGACTGGGCTATCGTGTGATCCCCAACGGCAGTGAGAGTCGTCATGATATCATTCAGGCAGTAGAGATGCAGACTCCGGAAGGACTTTGTGCTTTCTGTGAAGGTATCCAGGCGGCAGCGCCTGTAGACAGCTATGTAACTCCCATTCCCTGGGACATGCCCGGTTATGATTCTCAGGTCATTATGGCTGCCGGTGCATTTATTCAGGGTTCTTCTATTGAACTGTCTGCAGATGGCCCTCTGAAACCTCCCTATACTGTGTTTTTCCAGGGCGGTCTGACCTGGCAACATGCCAAGCTGGGCATTTTGATGTCTTTGCAGAAGTTGGTAAATAAGGGCATTGTAGTACTCTAAAACAACACACTGTTGTTGAAGAAAAGATATCTACTATACATTTTTATGAAATTATGATACAATGATTTAATATGATATTTGCATGTGAACATGTAATAGGTGGAACCTGCAGATATTGTAATGTTATATCTACGATAAGGAGAGAAACCTATGAAAGGAAAAAATAATTGGACCCTGTTGCTGTTGATTCTGGCAGGTATTGTGCTTGGTGGTCTTTTGGGCAACTTGGCTGATGGTATCTCCTGGCTCAGTTGGTTAAATTATGGCCAGTCTTTTGGTTTGCAGAATCCCATTGTTTTAGAACTGGGAATTCTGGTCCTGACATTTGGCTTACATATCAAGATCACCATTGC
>JAFYLG010000064.1 GCA_017537225.1 Lachnospiraceae bacterium | reverse complement strand
GATCATCGCCTGTGAAGAAGTAAAGAAGTCCAAGAAGCTGCTGTGCTCTAAGGTAAAGGTGGGCTCTCAGGTGAGAACCATCGTATCCGGCATCAAGGCTCACTACACTCCCGACCAGATGGTAGGCAAGAAGGTAATGGTTCTGGTAAACCTGGCTCCTCGTGCTATCGCCGGTATCATGTCTGAAGGCATGCTGCTGTGCGCTGAGGGCGTAGACGGCGAGCTGGCTCTGATGACCCCTGAGAAGAATGTACCTGCCGGTGCTGAAATCGGTTAATAAGTAAAGATAGTTGCCGACGATTTCTAAAGATGAGATCGTCGGCAATTTTTACATCTGAAAAAATGTAGAAAATCAGCGAAAACTTATGGAAAATAGCAATGTACTTTCGTTGACTTTTGGGAACGAAAAAGTTACAATAGACGTAAAGAGACAAGCAGGCGGTGCGTTACAAAATATCCATGTGACGCATCCCTTTGCTATATTTTGGGGACGGTATTTTATAAGAAAGGGGAGTAGCTTCTATGCTGACACAGTTGGATTTTCTGCGTGAAATGACATTTATATCGGTGGTACTGCGCTTGCTTCTGGCCATGTTTTTTGGTGGCCTGCTGGGTGCGGAGAGACAGACGAAGAATCGTCCGGCTGGTTTTCGTACTTATATGCTGGTGTGCGTGGGCGCGACTCTGACCATGTTGTTAGGACAGTATGAATATACCAAGCTACTTACCATCTGGGCAGATCATGCGGCACAAATTGGAGTTAAGATCGATGTATCCCGTTTTGGTGCTCAGGTTATCAACGGCATCGGTTTTCTGGGTGCCGGTACCATTATGATCAATGGCCGCAAGGAAGTAAAGGGTCTGACTACTGCCGCCGGTCTGTGGGCATCGGCCTGTATGGGTCTGGCTATTGGTGCCGGATTTTATGAGTGCGTTATTTTAGGTTTTGCCATGATCCTTTCGGTGGCCCGCCTGTTGCCTCGCATTGAGTCTGCCGTGTTGGAGCGTGCCCGCAACATGAACCTGTACGTAGAGTTTCGCAATTTGGATCATATGGGCGAGATCATTACCTGTATCAAAGATTTGGATATTCAGATCTATGAGGTCAATATTCAAAAGGCCCGTGAGGAAAAATCAAAAAATCCCGGTGCAGTATTCAGCTTGCGTCTGGGTGGGAAGCAGCCTCATACTCAGGTGATTTCCAAGTTGTCTGAGTTTGATTTTGTATATCTGATCGAAGAAATTTAAAAGGAGGGAGCCTATGTTATCAATATTTGATGGACTGAGAGATATCACGTTTGCTACGGTTGCCCTTCGTATGTTTTTAGCCATGTTCTGTGGCGGTTGTATTGGCCTGGAGCGTGAGTTTAAGCGTCGTTCTGCCGGTTTTCGTACCCATATTTTGATCTGTCTGGGTGCTACCATGACCACTTCCATCAGCCAGTTTTTGTACCTGTATATGGGATATTACACCGATATGGCCCGTCTGGGTGCCCAGGTAGTAGCCGGTATCGGTTTCATCGGTGTAGGTGCTATCGTGACGACTCCTCAGAAGAGAGTAAAGGGTCTGACTACTGCGGCTGGCCTGTGGGCATCTGCCATCATCGGTCTTTGCCTGGGTGCCGGATTCTATGAAGGTGCGTTGTTGGCTACCATCCTGATCCTGATCGCTGAGCTGGTGCTGTCTCCCATTGAGCACAAGTATATGGACAGAACACCTGAGGTCAATCTGTACATGGAGTACAATAATAAGGCCACTCTGGACAATGTACTCTTTATTTTCCGACAGATGGATATCAAGGTGGTGAATCTGGAGATCACTCGTGCTACAGAGAATGAGCGTCACAATGCCAGCGCCATTTTCCTGATCCGCCTGAATCGTCGTTTCAATGCCAATAAGGTGGTGGATGCGGTGCGCAAGGTAGAAGGCGTATTTTCCATTTACGAAATCTAATCTTACGTGGATCTACAAGGAAACAATAAAAGAGAATAATAAATACCTTACCAGGTTTGGCGGTCTGTGTCTTAGATGCAGGCCGCCAAACCTGTTGTGTGGCGCGAACAAGGCTTGCCAAGGAGAGCGACAGTCTGTATAATAAGAGTTAGAATGGCAGATTGTGTGATGCCATTGGCTCAGGAAATATAAGAGATACATTTACAGGATAAAAAAGAATATGACAGGAATTATTGATACTCATGCCCACTATGACGATGAGGCATTTGAGGAAGATAGAGACGCCCTCCTGTGGGGAATGAAAGATGCTGGTGTGACCGCTATCGTCAATGCGGCCGCCAGTTTAAAGTCCACGGCTTCTACCGGTTTGCTGGTGGAGAAGTATCCCTTCGTCTACGGGACCGCCGGTGTTCATCCGGACGAGGTGGGAGAGCTGAATGAAGAGACCTTTGCCTGGTTAAAGCAGGCGGCGAAAAAGGAAAAAATCGTGGCTATCGGTGAGATCGGCCTGGATTATTACTGGGATAAGGAGCAACACGATCAACAGAAGTATTGGTTTATCCGTCAGTTGGAACTGGCTCGTGAACTGGGACTGCCGGTGGTGGTCCATAGCCGGGAGGCAGCACAGGATACTCTGGATATCGTGAAAGATCACGCCAGTGATTTGATCTGCGACATCCACTGTTTTTCTTACGGCGTGGAGATGGCCAGAGAGTATTTGAATCGTGGTCATTATCTGGGGGTAGGCGGCGTAGTCACTTTTAAAAATGGCCGCAAATTAAAAGAGGTGGTGGAATATATGCCTCTGGACAGACTGTTGCTGGAGACAGATTGCCCCTACCTGGCACCGGTGCCCTATCGTGGCAAGCGCAATTCTTCTCTGTATCTGCCCCATGTGGTGGAGGCTATCTCTGAGATCAAGGGAGTGCCTGTGGAGAAAGTCATCGAAGTGACTTGTGACAATGCAAAGAGATTTTATCAATTATAAGGAGAGAACCCATGGCAAAGCTTGGAAACCCTCAAAATACCATAGAGATCCTGCAGAAGTACGGATTTCAATTTCAGAAAAAATTTGGCCAGAACTTTTTGATCGATGAGCATGTGCTGGATAAGATCATCCGGGCAGCAGGTGTGACCAAGGACGATATGGTTCTGGAGATCGGCCCCGGTATCGGTACTCTGACTCAGTATCTGGCAGAGGCAGCCCGTGAGGTAGTGGCTGTGGAGATCGACAAAAACCTGATCCCTATCCTGGAAAATGATACCCTGGCTGAGTATGACAATGTGACTGTCATCAACGAGGATATCCTGAAGGTGGATATTGCCGCCTTGGCTGCCGAGCGCAATGGTGGCCGTCCCATCAAGGTCGTGGCGAATCTGCCTTACTATATCACTACTCCCATTATCATGGGGCTGTTTGAGAAGGGTGTGCCCATCGACAATATTACCGTTATGGTGCAGAAAGAAGTGGCAGAGCGTATGCAGGCTGGTCCCGGTACCAAGGATTACGGCGCCCTGTCTCTGACGGTACAGTATTATGCCGAGGCCTATATTGCAGCCAATGTGCCACCGAACTGCTTTATTCCTCGCCCCGGTGTAGGTTCTGCGGTGATCCGCCTGACCTGCCACAAGGAGCCTCCGGTACAGTGTGGCGATCCTGCTCTTCTGTTTAAGCTGATCCGAGCTTCCTTTAATCAGAGACGTAAAACACTGCAAAATGGTTTGAATAATTCTTTGGAATTGTCATATAGTAAAGAACAGATCGCACAGGCCATCGAGAGTCTGGGATGGAATCCTTCTATCCGTGGTGAGGCTCTGACTCTGGAGCAGTTTGCTCAGTTGGCCGATGTCCTGTTGGCAATAAAATAATGATAGACAGATGAGAAAAAGACGGGTAAGCGTTTTGTGAGAGCAAAGGGCTTGCCCGTTTGTGGTTTCAAGAAAAGGAGAATAGCCTATGAAAGTGACGTTTATCGGAGCCGTCCATGAAGTGACTGGCAGTCGAACCCTAATCCAATGCGGAAATTCTAAAATTCTTGTAGATTATGGTATGGAGCAGGGCCGCAACGAATTTGAAAATATTGATTTACCGGTACCTCCTTCGGAGATCGACTGTGTTTTTCTGACCCATGCTCACATCGATCACTCCGGCCATCTTCCTCTGTTATTTAAGCAGGGCTTTCGTGGTAAAGTCTATTCTACGGAGGCCACCTATAGTCTTTGCCACATTATGCTGCTGGACAGTGCTCATATCCAGGAGTCAGATGCGGAATGGAAAAATCGTAAGGCAAAGCGTGCCGGTCGGCCGGAGGTAGAACCGTTATATACGGTAAAGGATGCAGAGGGAGTGCTGCAACTGTTTCACACCTGTCCTTATGGGCGTAGGATCCAGGTGGAGGAAGGGATTGACATACGCTTCCAGGATATGGGCCATCTGTTAGGTTCTTCCGCTGTGGAGATCTGGCTGAAAGAAGGGGACGTGGAGAAAAAGATTGTATTCTCCGGAGATGTGGGAAACACCGATCAGCCTATCATCAACGATCCCCAGCCGGTATCGGAGGCAGACTATGTGGTCATCGAATCCACCTATGGCAACCGCAATCATGGTCCCAGACCCGATTATGTGGAGTCGCTGTCAAAGATCCTCCAGGAAACCTTCGACCGTGGCGGAAATGTGATCATACCATCCTTTGCGGTAGGGCGCACCCAGGAGATGCTGTATTTCCTGCGTCAGATCAAACAGCAGAGACTGGTGAAAGGCCATGACGGATTTTCTGTCTATGTGGACAGTCCTTTGGCCAATGAGGCCACCCGGGTATTTCTGCAGTGTCATTCGGAGAATTTTGATCCGGAGATGAAGGCACTGGTGCGCCAAGGAATCAATCCCATCTGGTCGGATGGTCTGCGGATCAGTGTGACAGCAGAAGAATCCAAGGCCATCAACTTTGATCCAAAGCCTAAGGTGATTCTGGCGGCCAGTGGCATGTGTGACGCCGGGCGTATCCGTCATCATCTGAAACACAATCTGTGGCGCAAGGAAAGTACAGTACTTTTTGTAGGATACCAATCGGTAGGAACTTTGGGTAGGGTGTTGGTAGATGGAGCCGATGAGGTAAAGCTTTTTGATGAAAAGATCCACGTGGCTGCCCAGATTTTACAGTTGCCGGGAATCAGTGGCCATGCAGATCAGGATGGATTGTTGGCCTGGCTTCGTGGGTTTAATGAAAAGCCTCATCATGTCTTTATCAATCATGGCGACGATGAGTCTTGCAAAGCATTTCGGGATCGGATCGCGTTAAAGTATGGCTATGAAGCTACAGCTCCTTACAGCGGTTCTGTCTATGATCTGGCGCGGGGGATGTACGAGTATGAGGCTCAGGGGATCCGCCTGGCAGGAAAAGCGGAAACTCAGTTGGAGATGGCAGAGACAAAAATATCGGACAAAAAATCTGCGGCCATCTATCATCGTCTGGAAAAAGCTATTGATCAACTGGCAGAAGTGGCAAAGAAAAATCGAAATCGCAGTGACAAAGAGTTAAAGAAATTCCTGACTCAGATAGAGAATCTCTGCAAACAGTGGAGACATTGAAATATTAAAATGTAAAAAGAGAAACCATGAATGAGATCTTAATGATAGGATCTCGCCATGGTTTCTCTTTTTGTTTTTGTGTGGATGGTATTTTCAAAAGATGTCAAGTTTCAGTGTTTTTGAGTCTGCGCATGGGGGGAGCATCTGCGGGATACGATCTGTACAAACCTGCTATTTATGATTTTTTTTATCGATGGTAAAGCCAAGACCACGAACTTCCTTGACCTGACTGATGACCATAAAGGCATTGGGGTCAATATTGGTGACTAGATTTTTCAGGGCAACTAGCTCACGGTTGGACAGAACGCTCAGGATCATGTGAGATTCCTGACGCAGATGACCGCCCTGGATGTCCAGCAGGGTCACACCACGGTCCAGCTCCGTCTGGATGCGGCGGTTGATCTCTTCAAAGTGGGGACTGACGATCTTTACTTCTACGCGGCTGTTACCAATAACCAGCATGCGGTCCAGTACGAAGGTGTAGATGAAGATCATCATGATACCATACAGGACCTGCTCAGTGTTGGAGAAAAACATCTGCAGGATCAGGATCAGAAAATCAAAGGCGTAAAGACCTACAGAAACAGGAACGCCAAAGAGTTTGTTCATGATCAGAGGAGGAACATCCATACCACCGGTGGAAGCACCGGATCGGATAACCAGACCGATACCTGCGCCGACCATGATGCCGGCACACACGGTGGAAAGCATAGGATCTGCAGTCAGTACCCGGTCGCCTACGATGGAGGTCATCACCTGAAAGGCAATAGGATAATAGAATGTGCTGACGATGGTGGTGATGGCAAACTTCTTTCCCAGAACCCATACGCCCAATAAAAACATGGCGATGTTAAATACGGCAATAAAGATATTTAAGGGAAGTCCCAGGCTGTGCTGGAAGAATAAACCCAGACCAGTGGTGCCTCCGGTGATCAGGCCGGTGGGCAGTACAAACAGAATAACACCCAATCCGTAGGTGGTGTTACCGATAAGGATCATCAAAATGGGCAGGATCTTTTTGAGAAAGGTATTCATGGTATGACTCCTTACAATGTATTGATAGAAGGAATGGTGGCGATCAGAGAAAACGCAATGGATCACATGTCTTATTGCGAGAAATTGGTATCGTATTATCGCAGTAAAGCGCAAAAAATAGCAGGTATCCCTATACCTGCTGCCACTGGATTTTTATGAAGTTAAGTTTTTTCATAATATCACCTTCTTTTCCAAAAGTTATTCTATAGGAAGCTATGAAAAATTGCAAGAGGGAATTTGTGAAAACTGAAAAAGCTAACATATTTTGATGGCCAGTCCCATAGAATACCCTAAGGGAGAGTGATGGATATGAATGAATTTAAGAAATGGATCTCTTACTTGTACGTGTATAATGGGGAGCTTAAGGGGAAAAACGTGGGTTTTGTCCGAAGCGAGATACGAGACGGCTGGTGTCGGTTGGATATTAGGATCAAAGGCGCTTATGAGTGTGATGCAACCGGATTGGAAGTGGGAATGTTCGTGCGTCAACAGGAATGTCTCAGGAGAGTCCCGGTGGGAACAATGATGATTCGAGAGGGAAGTGGAAAGTATGAGGCGGTTACGGAGGCGGCGAATCTCTTTGGAAAAGGGATCTCCTGGGAAGATTGGGTGGGTATCTGGCTGATTTGTCCCGGTAAAGAGACTATATATCTGGCTTCCTGGGAAAAAACGGGATGCAATACCGGTGAATATTTTGAAAAAGAAATGCCAAAAGAGCCTACGCTATGGGAAAGCATGACCAGGGATTACCCTAAAATCTGGCCTCAGTGGCAGCGACAAGGTGTGGAGATGCTGCAGATACGACCGACGGATATCCGCTATCTGCCTCGTCGATTGTGGTACTACAGCAACAATAGTTTTTTGCTTCATGGATATTATCAATACAAGCATCTGATGTTGGGACGCATGACAGAGGAAGAGAATTGTTATCTGCTGGGGGTTCCCGGCAGACGGAATCCCAGAGAGAGCTATTCGGCAGAAATGTTTGGATTTCATCATTTTCTGCCGGTGCAGGAACAGGAGGGCTATTGGTATACAAAGATCCGCCTTTGACAGGTTTGTTTTTTCGAAAAGTGGAAAAACTGTATAAAAACCAAACGAATAGGTGGGATGCTATGTTAATGGAAACAAAACGGAAGGCAGCGGATCGGTTTGCCTATTATCATCAGGCGGGAAAAGGATTTTGTCCTCAGGAATTTGGAGGACAGCTGACTTCCTTTGTAGAGAGAGTGAAGGAGGAACGCAGAAAACAGGGCGTGCTTTTTTTGTGTATCGGCAGTGATCGATCTACCGGTGACAGTTTGGGCCCATTGGTAGGTTATAAGCTGCAGCAAGGAGCTAAGACACAGACGGGCACACAAATACAGCCAGTGTCTTTAGTCAGGGGGCAGGTAAGAGAGTCAGGGGGGCTTTCTTCGGCACCTCTGTTTGGGACACTGCAGCAGCCGGTCCATGCTATCAATCTGGAAGAGACCATGAACCATATCCGCACAGAATACGGAGATCATGTGGTGGTGGCCATTGATGCGTCCATTGGCCGCCATGAGCATGTGGGCTATATTACGGTAGGTATGGGATCCCTGAAACCAGGGTTGGGCGTACGAAAAAATCTGGGAGCAGTAGGAGACGTTTTTATCACGGGGATCGTGGGAAGCGGCGGTGCCTGGGAACCGCTTCTTTTACAGAATACACGATTGTCAGTGGTGATGGAGTTGGCCGATTGTATTTTTGAAGGGATCTGTGCCTGTGAATTTGGGGCTGTGTGAGAAACACAGCCCGCTAAAATAATAGGAAAGGGAGGACAAGCAATGGAACATATACCTAAAAACATTCGTCAAATTGGAGGGAACGAGGAAAGAGTAAAAATCTACATGGAAGACTATGTCAGCACTTATCTTCGAAGAGTGGCCGAAACGCAGGAGGAAAACGGTGTTGCAGGGTTTTTGGTGGGCAGCTGGCAGCAGGAGGGAAATGTACCCTGTGCCTTTGTCGGTGGAGCTATGGCGGTTTCTCAGGTCACGATGGAGGGAGGACAGGTTTGTTTTTCTTCGGAGGCATGGAATGAAGGATATCGATCGTTGGGGACTTATTTTTCCGGGCAGGAACTGTGCGGATTATTTGTGTGTGAAGGAAGTTGCCGAAGGTATCGCAAGCAAGCCCTGTTTGCAGCGGTTAGAGAGTGCTTTCCGGATCAGCAGGCAGTGTTGTATCTGCTGACGGAGGAGGGCGAGGAGGTGGTCTATCGGATCCTGCCCCGGGGAGAAGAGAGGCTGCAGGGCTACTATTGCTATTTTGAGCGAAACGAAGCCATGCAGGATTATATGGTGGACCATTTGCCGGAACGTAGAGTGGAGAGAGAACTGTCTCAGAATGGTTGGCGTCAGAATGTACAGACAGGCCATGAAAAAGAAGGGTCTTTGGGACAACCTGTAGATCCGGTGTTTTCTTTTCGGCGGAAGATGGACAGAAAAAATGGAATGTCAGGCAAAAAGAGGAAAGTGAATGGAAGAGGAATCCCGGCCCTGTGTGCTGTAATGGCCCTGGTGATCGTACTCAGTGGGATGGGGCTGGCATATCGGGAGAGATCCGGTGTGCAGATCGGTGATGTTTTATCCCGCCTGCATATTGATCCCCAGTTGTTGGCGGCGGTGTCTGCACTGCCCCATGAGACAGGCGAACATTATGTGGGAAGAGAAATGAATCAAAATCAGGAGGATCGCGAAGAAGAACTTTCCGCAGGGATACTGGTAGAAGAGGTTCCGGGAAATGTGTTTCCCACAGAAGATGAGGAAGCAGAAACTTCTGAACCGGAATCTATGGAGTCGGAAAAAGCAGAGCCTGAGCCTACAGAACAGGAAACCACCCAACCGGAAGTCACCCAACCGGAAGCCACCGAACCGGAAGCCACCGAACCGGAGACTACAGAGGCAGCTTTGTCTGTGGGGACCGGAGTTTTGTATACCGTGAAAGAAGGAGATTCCCTCTATTCGATCAGCCGGAGATTTTACGGGACCGAGGAGATGGCTGTGGTCATTCAGCAGATGAATCATCTGGAAAACGCGGATCTGATCAAAGTGGGGCAGGAATTACAACTGCCTTAAGGATTTCATAAAACTTTCAGTTCCTTTCCTCTAGGATTTCCTCTGGTTTTATGGTACACTATATCCAAAGGCTCATAAATTTCAGTTGGGCCTGTGAAAGGATGACACGATTCACATGACAGAAAAAGAAAGAGAGAGAGAATTACGCAAGCGCAGAATGCGCAGCCGTATGGTCATGGGAGCTCAGGAGGAACCGGAGGAATATGAAGAGCCGGAAGCCAATGAATCCGACGAGGATGATGGCTATGAATCCAGGTTGTTTCGACATAAATTGAAAAAGATATTGTTGGTGGTGATCCCGGTGGTCATCATCATTGGCGGCGCATGGCTATGGTATCATAACTATCAGCAAAAGCAGTACATAGAATATGAAGTGCGATGGGAGCAGGAGCTGGCAGAAGGCAGCTTTGCCTCTTATGTGCGATACGGTACCAATGTGATCAAATATAGCCGTGACGGAGCTTCCTACATCAACGACAAGGGAGAGGCTGTCTGGTCTGAAGCCTACGAGATGCGTAGTCCCTTGGCAGTAGTCTGCGGAGACTATGCTG
>JAFYLG010000063.1 GCA_017537225.1 Lachnospiraceae bacterium | reverse complement strand
CTGCGTACCTGCAATCGATATCATTCCTGCTATGGAAGCGGCTAAGGGTTCTAACATCAACATCGGTGCTGAAAATATGTACTTCGAAGATAAGGGTGCATACACCGGTGAAATCGCTCCTAATATGCTTACAGACGTTGGCGTTAAGTACGTAATCATCGGCCACTCCGAGCGCAGAGAGTACTTTGCTGAGACCGACGAGACCGTTAACAAGAAGGTTCTGAAGGCTTTCGAGCACGGCATCACTCCCATCATCTGCTGTGGTGAGACTCTGACTCAGAGAGAGCAGGGCGTTACCATCGACTTCATCCGTCAGCAGGTTAAGATCGCTCTGCTGAACGTTACCGCTGAGCAGGCTGCTACCGCTGTTATCGCTTACGAGCCTATCTGGGCTATCGGTACCGGTAAGGTTGCTACCACTGAGCAGGCTGAGGAAGTTTGCGCAGCTATCCGTGCTTGCATCGCTGAGATCTACGATGATGCTACTGCTGAGGCTATCCGCATCCAGTACGGCGGCAGTGTATCTGCTTCCAGCGCTCCCGAGCTGTTCGCTCAGGCCAACATCGATGGCGGCCTGGTAGGCGGCGCTGCTCTGAAGCCCGACTTCGGTAAGATTGTAAATTACAAATAAGGTCCCCGAACTGCGACCGCAGCGTGACATGCTTGCATGTCTAAGTCTGCGGACATAGGACGGACAAGACAGTATGAGTAAGTAGGGCGATAGCCCGAATTACGAATACTGGCTGCGATTGCGAGAGTGCGCAGCACGAAGCAATCGTGTCTTATTCACACAAACACTAGTTGCGAGGGCAGGTAAATCTATCTGCCCTCGTTTCGGATGTATGAAGGAGAATAAAAAATGAGTAAGAAACCTGTTGTATTGATGATCCTGGACGGCTATGGTCTGAACCAGCGTCAGGATGCCAATGCTGTTGCCATCGCTAAGACTCCTGTTATGGATCGTCTGATGGCTGAGTGCCCCTTTGTACCCGGCAATGCCAGCGGCATGGCAGTAGGTTTGCCTGAGGGCCAGATGGGTAACTCTGAGGTTGGTCACCTGAACATGGGTGCCGGCCGTATCGTATATCAGGAACTGACCCGTATCACCAAGGAGATCCAGGATGGCACTTTCTTTGAGAACGAAGCTCTGCTGGCTGCTGTAGAGAACTGCAAGAAGAACGACAGCGCTCTGCATATGTACGGTCTGGTTTCCAATGGTGGTGTTCATAGCCACAACACCCATATCTATGGCGTACTGGAACTGGCTAAGCGTCAGGGTCTGGAAAAGGTATATGTACACTGCTTCCTGGATGGTCGTGATACCCCTCCCGCCTCCGGTGCTGATTTCGTACAGGAACTGTGCGACAAGATGGCTGAGATCGGCGTAGGTAAAGTTGGTGTTGTCAGTGGTCGTTACTATGCTATGGACCGTGACAATCGTTGGGATCGTGTAGAGAAGGCTTATCGCGCTCTGACTCTGGGTGAGGGTGTAGAAGGTACCGATCCTGTACAGGCTATCCGCGATTCTTATGCTCAGGGCGTAAACGACGAGTTCGTTCTGCCTACCGTTATGATGGAAGATGGCAAGCCCGTTGCCACCATTCAGGATAAGGACAGCGTGATCTTCTTTAACTTCCGTCCTGACCGTGCCAGAGAGATCACCCGCGCATTCTGTGCTGACGAGTTTGATGGCTTTGACAGAGGCGCAAGAAAGGATGTTACTTACGTTTGCTTCACTGAGTACGACGTGACCATCCCTAACAAGATCGTTGCTTTCCACAAGATCGCTCTGACCAACACTTTTGGTGAGTACCTGGCTGCCAATGGCAAGACCCAGGCTCGTATCGCTGAGACGGAGAAGTACGCTCACGTTACTTTCTTTTTCAACGGCGGTGTAGAAGAACCCAATGAGGGTGAGGATCGTATTCTGGTGAAGTCCCCTAAGGTTGCTACTTACGATCTGCAGCCTGAGATGAGCGCTCCTGCTGTTTGCGATAAGCTGGTAGAGGCTATCGGCAGCGACAAGTACGATGTGATCATCGTAAACTTTGCTAACCCTGATATGGTTGGCCACACCGGTGTACAGGAAGCTGCCATCAAGGCTGTTGAGGCTGTAGATGAGTGCGTAGGCCGTGCCGTAGAGGCTCTGGAAAAGGCTGAGGGTGTGATGTTCATCTGTGCTGACCACGGTAACGCTGAGCAGCTGCTGGACTATGAGACCGG
Source organism: Lachnospiraceae bacterium (assembly GCA_017537225.1). GTDB lineage: Bacteria > Bacillota > Clostridia > Lachnospirales > Lachnospiraceae > RGIG7193. The sequence continues at coordinate 2,856 of JAFYLG010000063.1, read as the reverse complement.
TGCACCTTTCACCGCTCACACCACCAATCCCGTTCCTTTCATCCTGGTAAATGATAAGCAGGGGCGTAAGCTGCGCGAGGGTGGCTGCCTGGCTGATATCATTCCTACCATGATCGAACTGATGGGTATGGAGCAGCCTAAGGAAATGACCGGTAAGAGCCTGCTGGTATAAGACTATTTATTTTGATGACAGTTTTAAACTACATCATAGGTAATAAAAGAGAATTAATGCACATGGAAGTCCCTGAAGTTGAGAAACTTCAGGGACTTTTGTCATGGGAAGTCTGTGTGAAATGGGGGATCTGCCCATTTCTATCTAGGGACACAATGAACCTCGCTATGCAGAATTATTAATATTTTAGTACAAGTTTGAAGTCGATCATATGGAATGATTTTATGGTTTTTGAACGGGATTTTCGCTATGGGAAAAAACAAGTAAAATGGTACAGGAAAATATTCCAAATGTTCTCGCTGGAGAGAGAATTATTTTGTATAGCGAAAAACGAGGAAAAATAAGAGAAATTGAGAGAAGAAGTAGAAGAAAAATTGTACCAAATAGAAGATTTTTTTCTATAGCGAAGAATTGTTTATGGAAAAGCTCGTCACTGTCATGAGAAGTAGAGACGGCTTTACAAAAATTTCTAAAAGAAAACTGTAAATCTGTGAAAAAAATGCTGGACTATTTTGTCGTTATATGAGAAAATAGATTCGGTATGAATACCACTGACGGGCCAAATGCGGCCTGAAGGATGGAAATCATAAAACGAAAGGAGTTTTATCATGATTTATTCACATGAAGTTGAGAAGATGTGTACCGTAGCTCAGGGTGTAAACCATGGTGCTGCTCCCATTCCCGAAGAGGCGAAATGGGTAAAAGCTAAGGAGATCAAGGACATCTCCGGTCTGACTCACGGTATCGGCTGGTGTGCTCCTCAGCAGGGCGCCTGCAAGCTGACTCTGAATGTTAAGGAAGGCATCATCCAGGAAGCTCTGGTTGAGACCATCGGTTGCTCCGGTATGACTCACTCTGCTGCTATGGCATCTGAGATCCTGCCTGGCCGCACTCTGCTGGAGGCTCTGAACACTGACCTGGTTTGCGACGCTATCAATACCGCTATGAGAGAACTGTTCCTGCAGATCGTTTATGGCCGTACTCAGAGTGCTTTCTCCGAGGATGGTCTGCCTGTAGGCGCTGGCCTGGAAGACCTGGGTAAGGGTCTGCGTTCTCAGGTTGGTACCATGTACGGTACTCTGAAGAAGGGTCCTCGTTACCTGGAAATGGCCGAAGGCTATGTTACCGGTATCGCTCTGGACGAGAACAACGAGATCATTGGTTACCAGTTCGTTTCCCTGGGCAAGATGACTGATTTCATCAAGAAGGGTGACGATCCCAACACCGCTTGGGAGAAGGCTAAGGGTCAGTATGGCCGCGTAGCTGACGCTGTTAAGATCATCGATCCCCGTGTGGAATAAGGAGGACTAGAAAATGGCTTTATTTGAATCCTATGAGAGAAGAATAGATAAGATCACCGACGTACTGAACAGCTACGGCATCGCTTCCTTGGAAGAGGCCGAGAAGATCACTAAGGACGCTGGCCTGGAAGTATATGAGCAGATCAAGAAGATCCAGCCCATCTGCTTCGAGAACGCTTGCTGGGCTTACATCGTAGGCGCTGCAATCGCTATCAAGAAGGATTGCCGTAAGGCTGCTGATGCTGCAGCTGCTATCGGTGAGGGTCTGCAGTCTTTCTGCATCCCCGGTTCCGTTGCTGATCAGAGAAAAGTAGGTCTGGGTCATGGTAACCTGGGCAAGATGCTGCTGGAAGAAGAGACCGAGTGCTTCTGCTTCCTGGCTGGTCACGAGTCTTTCGCTGCTGCTGAAGGCGCTATCGGTATCGCTGAGAAGGCTAACAAGGTTCGTAAGAACCCTCTGCGCGTTATCTTGAATGGTCTGGGTAAGGACGCTGCTCAGGTTATCGCTCGTATCAATGGTTTCACCTATGTTGAGACTGAGATGGACTACTACACTGGTGAGGTTAAGGAGATCTTCCGTAAGTCTTACTCCACCGGTCTGCGTGCCAAGGTTAACTGCTACGGTTCCAACGACGTAACCGAAGGTGTTGCTATCATGTGGAAGGAAGGCGTTGACGTTTCCATTACTGGTAACTCCACCAACCCTACCCGCTTCCAGCATCCCGTTGCTGGTACCTACAAGAAGGAGTGCGTAGAGAAGGGCAAGAAGTACTTCTCCGTAGCTTCCGGTGGTGGTACCGGTCGTACCCTGCATCCCGATAACATGGCTGCTGGTCCTGCTTCCTACGGCATGACCGATACCATGGGTCGTATGCACTCCGATGCTCAGTTCGCAGGTTCCTCCTCCGTTCCCGCTCACGTTGAGATGATGGGTCTGATCGGCGCTGGTAACAACCCCATGGTTGGTATGACCGTTGCTGTAGCTGTAGCTATCGAAGAGGCTGCTAAGGCTGGTAAGTTCTGATTCTGGTTATTTACGGAATTACATACGTAATGTATATGACAGCAGGGCACTATGCCCTGCTGTTTTTTGCTTTGAAAGTTTAAACTGATGTATGTTAGAGAAGCATCATTGACTAGAGCGATAAATGTTGTATAATGAAACCATATGTGAAACAAGGGGACAAAGCTATGAAAAAGTCAGTTTTGCTACTGTTGATCACGATGCTTTTGCTGTCAGATCTGTATGTAGGTACCGCAAAAGCATCAGAAAATATTGTGATCGATGGGGTAAATATCAGATACGCAGAGGGGGATTATTTTAGCAAGGATGGCGAATCCTGTGCCACCAATGCATTTCGCAATGGGACATGCCACGACCAT
>JAFYLG010000062.1 GCA_017537225.1 Lachnospiraceae bacterium | reverse complement strand
GTGCCGCTACGCGCGCAACGGAGCGAGAGCGTGTCTGACAGAACCTATGCATACACAGTTGTACACACATGCTTAGGTTTCATCGCAAGCCCTATCTACAGCTGAATAGGTATCCTCCCAGTCCCTGCAGATACTCTATGGTATCATTGCGACCCTTCTTGTAATAGGTGCCGTCCAGCACATCAAAGAAGGTGATATTGATATTGTCATAGCCGACGATCAGATCCGCAGTGGTCTGTCCGGTCAGGACGATCACAGGGTTTCCTTCACTGATGAAATACAAAATCTGCTGCAGGCTGGCACCGGTAAGATCCAGTGCCTTATCCGGCAGAGCCTCTGCCAGGATCTGACGGACAGACAGCCCATCCTCTACCATCTGCACCACATCCATGGTAACTCCCTTTTGGAACAGCAATGCCTGAATGCAAGGGATCAACGTCATATCTTCACGACTGGTAACGCAGGCACTGTTGATACTGATTCGGGTCTCTGCCTTTTGGCTGCCGCGGGCCCATACCAGATTCTGTCCGGCATCTACTACCACACCCATCTCATCATAAGCTGCTGCGATGGCATCGGCCACGTTATAGCTAATCATAGTCAGTTCTCCGTAGGCATAGGCAAAATAGCGAGGGTCGATCTGACGGCTGATATCCGATGCCAGTTCTACACGATTTGCCGAAGGATTCAGCAAACGTACCGGTGTGTGAATGGACAGAGGCTTATCCTCTTTGACCCATTTGGACAAATTGATGGCATGAACCTTTTTCTTGTGTTCACTGGTACTTGTAGTCAGCACTGAAGGCACTGCAGTGACATCTTCCTCGTTGCGCAGCAACACATCTTCAAAGAAGTCGATGGGCTTTTTCTGATAATCCAACACAGCACAATCCACGCGAATACGACCTTCGTCCACTTCCACTCCCAGCACATAAGAACCGGGCTCTTCATAGGTGGTCAGAATGCTTCCCTCTCGGTCTACGATCTGCATGGCATACATAGGGAAAGAAATCTGACCGCTGATATCCGATGTAATATCAGTACTTTCTGCAATACCATAGATAAAATCATTGCCGATAAATCCCAACGGCTTTAAATATTCTCCCAGGGGAGCCTGGATGGTATTTTTCTTGCCATCGGCCAAATACATCACCGAAAGGGTACTGCATCTGTAACGGTCATCCCCCTCCTGCCAGGCGATGACAGAACTGTCCGGGCTGATAACAAAACTATCTTCCTTCAGGTCATCTACCACCACCACGTGCTCCGTACCTTCTACATCGATGGCATAAATACTATTGCCCACCATAACATAGATCAGGCCGGTGTTGGAAATATAACTCAAAGTACCCATTTCCTGACGCAGCAGACCATAGGAAGTATAGGCCGGAATATAGAAAATCTCCTGTAGAGCGCGCTCACTGCTGTCATATTGATAGAATACCATGGCAACCTGGCCTTCATGACTGCCACTGTTCATATATCCATAGACCATAAAGGACACATCACCGTCGTCCTTTACCTGGATGATCTGAAAATCGTGATCATTGTGATCGGTACGTACATCCTCACTCACGCCGTTGCGGAAGGAGAATATTTTCACCGCCTCGTTGACCTTGCCATTGTAACTCCACAGTTCCCCTCCGGCCGTAAAGATAGTATATTCACCAGAAGCGCTGGTCTTTAACTGGGTAGCGCCATCTTCCACAACGCCCAGATCCACGATGCCGCCTTCGATCCGGTTGGTATCTCCCTCAAAATGCTGATTCACATTGCGCTCGTAGGCCAACAGATAAAAGCGAAGTTGAGACCAGCGGATCACAAAATTTTCTTCTACATCGTAGACCTCCCGCAGACCAGTATCACCGGTGGCACGGATCTGGTAAGTCAGGCGCAAGGTACCGATAGACTCACTCATCTGGCGGATCTCCACCAGCGGCTCCGTAATGCGCTCCGGCTCCAGATTCATCCAGGTCAGCATACGATGATTGGAATGAATATCAATGTGAGCTAAGGTACTGTTATCTCCACTGCGATTGGGCTCGATGTAAGTGCCCAGTTCACTCAAACCTTCCTGCTTTTCCTTCGGATCAAAGGTTCGCTCGCTGAAGTAAGTGACAAAATCGATCATCTCCTGGGCGTGAAAACGACTGTTATATACCACACGGGTATAATAGTTGATCATACCATGCTGATCCGTGGTCAGGCAGATCTTCAACAGATACTCCTTCCCTTCCTCGATCAGCTTCTGAATAGGCAATCTGGCTGTAACCTTCACGCCCTCTTCCTGTCCCTTCCGCTCTTCACTGGTCCAGTCTGTCACTTCAGTAGCCTCGATCAGACGTCCACTGTCTGCATCACGCACCTCATATTTCAGTCCCAAAAATGCATTCTCATAGCAATCCACCGTGATGGTCATCTGCCCATCGTAGCCCAAAGGAGTCATGTTTTCCCGCATATACTCCTCTTTCATGGTTTCCGTATATCCATACAAACGATTGATCTTCTCACCGTTGTACAATGTATATACTACGGGCAGACTGGCCTCTGTCATACCATCGTAGATCGTCTCTTCCTCGTCCTCTCCTCTGGTGATGAAAAACACAGCCGCTGCCGCTAAGATAAACACCAGTATCAAAATCAGCGCTTTTCGCAATCCTTTTTTCATATCATTTATCCTTATCTGACCCTCATGGAAATCAGCCTTTATTCTCTATTTTTTCTGGTACTAATTCCTAAAGATATGCGCACCATGACAGTCTCTTGCCATAGTACATAAATCCATTATTACTATAACAATTCAAAAAAGAAAGAACAAGGTGTTTTTTCTTAAGTTTTTGGGAAGAAACCATGCCCTGGCACAATTCAAAATATTTTCACCTGACGACCGCTAATATCATAGTCTATACTGTAATGGCTTTAGAAAGTGAGATTTGTTTTGAGAAAAAAAGAAAATGATCAGCGCAAACCCATGGAGCCCATGATGCCATGGTCGTGCGATAACCATATGCAGCGCCCCATGAGACCTGTCATGTCCGGGCATATGCACGCTCCCATGCCCGTACCTATGCCCTATCCCTGGATGCAGCGACCTATGGAGCCTATAGACTTATGGACTATGCCCCAGTGGAATATGCAAATGTGGGAACCTGATTTAGAGGATGATCCCACCGAAGCACGGGACATGGAGTACTGGCAGCAGCTCTATCCCGAGCAGACCCGCCGTGTTCAAAGAGAAGTGTCCCATCAATGTGACCTGCTGGATTATGAAGGCAGTGTCATGTATGACGAATATCCCGACCGTATCGCCCTGGCCCGTGTCTGCGAATCCATCTACAACACCCTGATGCAAAACGGCATCATAAGCGAGCCTCCTCGCCCTGATCAGGAGTTTATCAATGGCAATCAACGTGACATGGAAGATGCATCCTACATGGATGACGATAAATATTCTAGCGATAGTTCTGATCGTCCTATGGACGGCCAAAATTATGATCCCATTGGATCCGTGGATATGATGCAATACCGTCAGACTATTCGCAGACCTTCACGCTCCCTCCAGAATCTGATCGAGGTCCTGCTGTATCAGGAGATGCACCAGAGAAGGCGGAGACGCAGAAGAAATCGCAGATGGTGGTAACGCCGCAGAATACATCAACCCGATCCAGGGGTTGACAAAAAGAGAATCTCGTTAGCACAGGATGCTTAGAGATTCTCTTTGTCACAACCCCGAAACGGGGTTCTATATTCTACAAGTTCTTCCACTGCAGCCGATGCAGTTCTCCTTCGATCTGCATCCCGGCAAAGCCCTGATGGCGCAGAGCCTCATAAACCAGGATGGCCACGGAATTGGACAGATTCAGAGAACGGATCTGAGGATTCATAGGAATACGCACGGTGGTATCTTCATACTCCACCAGGATCTCCTCGGGGATCCCGGCGCTCTCTCTGCCAAACATCAGATAGCAGTTATCCTCATAGGGCGCCTCAGTGTACAGATAATGTCCCTTGGTGCTGGCACAGTACAGTTTGGCACCGGGGTTTTTCTCGAGAAAGTCCTGAAAATTCTCATAGACAGTCACATCCAGATGAGGCCAGTAATCCAGGCCGGCACGGCGCAGATTCTTTTCATCCAGAGAAAAGCCCAGAGGCTTGATCAGATGAAGACGGGTGCCGGTAGCTACGCAGGTGCGGCCGATATTGCCGGTATTGGCAGGGATCTCCGGTTCTAACAGTACGACATTTAACATTCTCTTGCCTCCAACTTCTTGACAAAACGCTGAATACGGCTCATGGCCTCTTTCAGATTTTCCAGAGAGTAGGCGTAGGAGATACGAATAAAGCCCTCACCGCAGTCACCAAAGGCAGTACCGGGCACTACGGCCAGCTTTTCTTCCATCAGCAGCTGGGTAGCAAACTCCTCACTGGTCAGTCCAAAGCGGCTGATATTAGGGAAGATATAGAAAGCACCCTTAGGCTCAAAGCACTTCAGATTCATCTCTGCCATGGCATGGAGCAGGTAGCGGCGACGTCCGTCGTAGGACTCACGCATGCGGGCCACGTCCTCATCACCATTTTTCAGAGCCTCCACCGCAGCGTACTGGCTGGTGGTAGGGGCACACATGATGCAGTACTGATGGATCTTGGTCATCTGAGTGATGATCTCCTTGGGACCTGCCGCATAGCCCAGACGCCATCCGGTCATGGCATAGGCCTTGGAGAAACCATTGATCACAATGGTACGCTCCTTCATGCCGGGCAGAGAAGCGATGGACACATGGTCATCACCATAGGTCAATTCGGCATAGATCTCATCGGACAGTACAAACAGATCATTCTCAATGATAATATCTGCAATGGCTTCCAGATCTGCCTTTTCCATGATACCGCCGGTAGGATTATTAGGGAAAGGAAGTACCAGGATCTTAGTGCGATCGGTAATGGCCGCACGCAGCTGCTCTGGCTTCAGACGAAACTCGTCCTTTTCCTGCAGCTCGATGGTCACAGGCACACCACCAGCCAAGATACAGCAGGGTTCATAGGAAACGTAGCTGGGCAGAGGGATCAGCACCTCATCGCCGGGATTGAGCATGGCGCGCATGGCGATATCGATGGCCTCACTGCCACCTACAGTGATGATCACCTCGCCGGCAGGCTGATACTCTACGCCGATCCGGCGCTTTAAGTAGTTGCAGATCTCCTGACGCAGCTCCATCAAACCAGAATTGGAGGTATAGAAGGTCTTGCCGCGCTCCAGAGAATAGATGCCTTCCTCGCGGATGTGCCAGGGAGTATCAAAATCCGGCTCACCTACACCCAGAGAGATGGCATCGGGCATCTCGCTTACAATATCAAAAAACTTACGGATCCCGGAAGGCTTCAGGGACACGCATCTATCGGACAAAAAGTTTCTCACAGCGTCATCAGCATCCTTTCATCTTTGGATTTTTGAGCCAGGACGGTGCCATGCTCCTTGTACTTCTTCAGCACAAAATGAGTGGAAGTACTCAGCACAGAGTCCAGGGTAGACAGCTTGTCAGAAACAAACTGAGACACCTCACGCAGAGTCTTGCCGTTTAAGATCACGGTGAAATCATAACCACCGCTCATCAGATATACGGTCTCTACTTCATCGTACAGATAGATACGCTCAGCCAGCTTATCAAAGCCCATGCCGCGCTGAGGAGTCACCTTTACCTCGATCAAAGCGATGACCTTCTCCTGAGAAGTGTTTTCCCAGTTGATCATGGTGTGATAACCGCAAATAATATTTTCCTTTTCCATCTGGGCCACTTCATTGGCTACCGCCACCTCGTCTACGCCCAGCATGATAGCCAGATCCTTCAGATCGATTCGGCTGTTCTTTTCCAGCATACGCAAAATCTGTTCTCTCATTATAAAACCCTCCCGGTTTTTTCATAGGATGTGGACAGGCTAGAATTTCCACCCATCTATCCCGATTTTTATTCAGGCATGGTCAGACCATGCTCCTTAAAAAACACGTCCAGTTCGTCCTGTCTGGGACGATTGAGACAGCTGATGGTGCTGTCATGGCACAGTGTCTTATCTTTCTTATTGGTCAATACACCGATCACGGCAGCGGGGATCCCCTGTGCCCGCAGTGCGGCACATACCCTGTCGCCGTGATTGGCCGCCAGCAGCAGGCAGCCCTCCGAATGCAGGTAGTAGGGATTCTTTTCCTCGATCTCACAAACCTCGATGGTCTCCTGACGTACCGGTAAGTCCTTTAGCTGAACCGTAAAGCCGGTGCCCCAGTGGTCTGCCATGTGCCACAGTCCGTTGAAAATGCCGCCTTCACCCAAAGGAAACCAGGCAGTCGCTCCAGCTTCTTTCAGTGCAGACTCCTGCATCATGACTTTATGTGCCTGACGCCGGCTGTCAAAGGCCAGCAGCTGATCGATCAATTCTTCCGGCAGGCGAGCAAGCAACGTTTCACGATCCTGTCTTGCCATGACAGCCGATCCGGCCAAAGCCATGTATCCGGCCAGCACCAGATCCTGATCCGATTTTCCTGCTGTCATCGAAGATTCTTCTTTTCCAGTCCACATGGTAATATTTTCCTCCATGATGGTTTTAAAATTGACTCCGTCTCCCTGATTCAGGAAACGGAGTCGATGATCTCTTTTTTATTGGCCGTCTGTAGAAGAGCCTTCCTCTACCGCAGGGCCGGTACCGATACGGATCTTGGCCTGAGATCCTCTGTACTTGTCAGTATGCAGCTTGATGGTCTCCACCACCTTGCCGTCTACCTTGACCTGCTTATACAGTTCTACCTTGATCTCGTTATAAGCATCCTGATCAACAACCTTTACACCCAAAGGCAGAGTAGGATCCTCAGTATAGATAGGATCTCCGGGAGGCGCATCGCTGATAATGTTGTGATAGTAGGAAACCTCACGATTCTCAGGACGGGTCTCCTTACCCCACAGAGCGATATGCAGCTCACCGTTCTTAGCCCATGCCTCTACATAGACAGGGGATTCGGTAGAGTTCATAAAAATCAGATCTTTGTAACCATTGGACAGTGCAGCATCCCATCCCGGAGGCACATAGCTAACAGTCATGGAGTGAGGATAACGCTTGGTCACCTTCAACTCGGAATTCAACAGAGCATTGTACAGGGTGGTGGCGATCTGACAGATACCGCCGCCTACAGAATCTACATAACCGCCGTCGGCATAAGCGATGGCGCTGGCATAGCCATTTTCAATGGTGCAGGGATACAGCTGATCATACATGGACAGGCTCTCACCAGGCAGCAGAATATCACCGTTGATAAAGCCGGTACCATTGGTCAGGTTCTGGGTACGATCCACGCTGGCTGCGTTGTAGGGCGTGGAATACTTGCCCAGACAGTCAGTGATCTGCTCCACCATCGCGGTAGTCAGACGAGGCTCGGTGATCTGTACCACTGCCTCCACGGTCAGACGGCCGCCATTCCAATCGGTCTGTACCATGTCATTGACCTTAGCCACCGTGGCGGGAACATCTACGGTCAGGCCGGTGACAGACTCGTTCACCAGCTTAAATCCCTTTTTATAACGCTCGATCTTGGCATCGATGGGATCGGTCTTGCGGGCCTCGGCCTCTGCCTCCAGATAAGCCTGCAGGATCTCGTTATCCAAAGAATATTCGATAAAGTATACCAAACCTTCTTTTCTCAGCTTGGTCTGCTCCTTATAGCGCTGCAGCACATTGCCGCTCTTGCCATGAGACAGGGCGTCCTCTACCAGATCCGGATTGTCCCAGGTGATCCCCAATTCTTCGAAGCTGATCTCAGACTCGGATCCATTGAAAGAAAGGATCAGAGTACCGGTCTTAAAACGCTCAAAGTACTCACTGACGATCTTCTGAGCTTCCTCCTTGGTCATGCCGCTGAGCTCAATACCCTCCACCATGACACCGTCGGCGATCACATTGTCTTCCTGTTCTGCCGCATAGGCAGGCTGGACAAAACCAATCAGGCAAAATACGGCAAGGAGCAGAAACACCTTAACGCATTGTCTTAACTTCATATAAAAACTCCTTCAGTCGATACGATATGGTTCTTCGATTAGTAACACTGTGGCTTCTGCCTTGGTCTATTCACATAGAAAATGATATTATGACAACAGAACTCCACTTTATATACTGTCTTATTCTATCTTATTCCGTGGATTTTTTCAATAGTATCATTAAAAATTCTTACTTTTACCAGATCCTTCCCATACAAAAATCCCCGACAAACGAGCCTGATGGCCCGCTGTCGGGGATATCATTTACTGTGGTGTAGGAGGATATAATACGGTTCCTTCGGGCAGAGTTGCCAGGAACTCCTCTACACTCAATCCACCAGTGCCTACACTCCAATACTCAGGAGTAGGACGGTAATAATCCTGTTTTTCATACAGAGGAGTCTTGCTCTCCAGCTTGCCATCGATGTAAACATACTTGTAAGCCATAGCATATACCTTAGGGTACTGGCCCTGAGTTCTATCCCACTCCAGATATCCCATGGAGGTATCGTACTCGATGACAGGCTGACCATCGTAAGGCCATGTCTCGGTATATTCACTGTCATACTTGACAGTACGATTCTCGGGACGGGTCTCCTTGCCCCACAGACCGATGTAGATAAAGCTGGTACCGTAACGGTTGGTATACAGGTGAGCCTCCACGTAGACAGGATACTCTGTATTGTTCTTAAAATTCAGGTTGCGGCCGGAAGACCATGCCTGACCGGAGTCCAGACCGGGCTTTACATAGCTAACCGTCATACTGTGCTGAGTACGTTCCAGCACCTCCAACTCTGCCAGCAGAACGGCATTGTAACAGGTGGTAGATACCTGACACAGACCACCGCCCAGAGACTCGATATAACGGCCACCCTGATAAGCTGTAGCACCGCGATATCCACGCTCTACCGTAACAGGGTACAGATAGTCAAAGAATGACAGACTCTCACCAGGCAGCAGAACCACACCATTGATATAGTTACAGGCCACCTTCAGATTAGTGGAACGATCGATCTCTGCGGCATTGTAGATAGTCTCGTACTCACCCAGGATATCGGTGATATTGGCAGCCATAGCAGAGGTAAACTCCGCCTCGGTATACTTCATTACAGCATCCACATACACATCTTCGCCGCTAAAGGCAGGCTCGATGGCTTCGATAACGGCATCCACCGTATCTACTACCTCTACATCCACGCCCAAAACAGAATCCGTGATAATAAATTCCTTGGCCTTATTGTCACGAACGATCTCTGCTCTCACAGGATCCACATGACGCTCCTGGGCCTGAGTCTCCACGAAGTTACGCAGTACATGCTCTTTCCAGCTAAAAGCCAGTTCCAGAACCACCTTGTCATTTTCCAGATTGCGAACTGCCTTGTAACGCTGCAGAATATTACCGGTATTGCCATAAACGATGGCCTCATCGATCACTTCCGGATTGGTCCAGGTCAGACCTAAATACTCCATGGTCAGAACTTCTACATCCTCACCAAAAGAGAGGTATATCTCCGTTTTCTGCAACTCTTCTATGTAATCCTCCACGGTCTGGCGGGCTTCCTCCACTGTCATGCCTGCCACATCCATGTGCTCAATATAGACACCATTCTTCATGGTCAGCGACTCAGAAGAAACTTCTTCTTCAGCCAACGCATGAACACCACCGGTCAACAGGCCAAAACAGCACAGCAGTGCCAACAGCCAGGTACCTTTTCTTAGGTTTTTCATATTTCTACTCCTTGGAACTTGATATGCTTCTTCATTCTATGCAGTAACTTAGTTCCATTCTAATGGTTTTTTCTTATTTTTCAAGGGTTTTTATGAAATGTAATACTATTGAAACAAATAGGATATCGTAAAATCCAATTTTTCAGGCAGACTATGCTACCAGAAAGCTCAGGATCATAGGCAGTACCATAGCCACTACCAGAATCGCGATGATGATACCGGTAAAGATGCGCTTGGTCTTCTTATTATTAAAATTCATCATGGTGAGTTCCTCCTTCTATCTTCCGGACAGATGACTGTCCGTCCTTTTTCTCTACGCAGACTACTGTCTGCCTTCTCTCCACTCTACAGCCTCCCAGGTAAAGGCATTGCCGGTCAGGGGATCTCTGTGGCCGTAATCGAAGAGTATCATACATTTTTGTCCATTCTGCAAAAAGTCCCGGGACAGGATCTCTGCATGGGTCGTGTGCAGCAGCTGTCGATAGGTACTGCCGGCATAGGCTGCCAGTCTCTGACAGGTACTGCCGTAAGCCGCGTACCAGTCCGTGATGGACTGCCAGTGTTCACGCTGCTCGGGCGCCCAGGCCGGACGGACCTTGGCATTCTCCCGCAAATAATAATCATATACTAAAATATCTCGCCAGGCAACCCCACAATCCTTAACTTTTTCATAATTTTTATCAAATTCTTCCTCATTTTTACAGGAATCAACACATTTTGCTCCACCTTGCAGGAAATCCCACAGCACAGAGACGCGCTCCTGACGGCTCAACTGGCGATCAAAAAGACCATGTATTTCATAATAACAGGCCAGATCCTCATACATGGTAAAGGCCGAATCATAGCAACGCCCCAAATACTCCATGGTGGTAGGAAATTGTCCGCTGTTATAGTAGATCTCCAGAACCTTCTCCACTTTTTTCAAGTGACACAATTCTTTATAAGAGATCCAACGGGTCTTCAGCACTTCATAGGGAGGCTGACTGCTGTAGGTCAGACCATACTCCTCCCGCTTTTCATACATGCGGGTACCACGCAATACTTTTAAAAATCCCAGCTGGAGATTTTCCGGCCGCAGGCCGTAGACCCAGTCAAAAGAACGGTGGAAGCTGTCATAGTCTTCCCAGGGCAACCCGGCGATCAGGTCCAGATGAAGATGAATATTGCTAGCCTCCCGCAGGCGGCTCACATTGGCAGCCAGCTTCGAAAGATCCATGGTTCGACGGATCTCCTGTAACGTCTGAGGATTTACCGACTGAACTCCGATCTCCAGCTGAACCAGACCGGGACGCATCCCGGTCAGCAATTCCAGTTCTTCTTCATTCAAGATATCGGCAGATACTTCAAAATGGAAATTGGTCACGCCATTGTCATGGTCCTTAATATAACGCCAGATCCTCTGGGCATGGGCGTGGCTGCAATTAAAGGTGCGGTCCACAAACTTGACCTGAGGCACCTTCTTCTCCAGAAAATACGCCAATTCCCGCTCTACCAGACTCCAATCTCTAAAACGAAGTTTCTTATCGATGGAAGAGAGGCAGTAGCTGCAGGAAAAAGGACAGCCGCGACTGCTCTCATAATACACGATCTTGTGAGAGGCATCCCCCTCCATATGATCATAGACAAAGGGCACCTGAGACAAGTCCATAGGCTGTCGAGGTGGATTGCCATACACCTGGAGAATCTGCTCGGGCAGGAAACGATATTCTGATTTTTCCAATTGTTGACCCGACGTTTTTTCTTCGGGCTCTTGTAAAGGCGCAGACCAGACGATGCCGGGAATATCATGAAGAGCGGTCTCTTCCCGTCCCTCATAGTACTTCATCAGCTGCAGGAAGGTCTCCTCTCCCTCTCCTACCATAATACCGGCCAGAAAGGGCATCTTTTGAAACCATGTTTCCGGCTCAAAGGACACCTCCGGGCCTCCCAGCCAGATATGGGTCCTTGGCAGGATCTGATGCAGATCCGCAGCCAGCCTCTGCACCATGGAAATATTCCAGATATAGCAGGAAAAGCCCACGGCGTCAGGACGTCGGCGATACAGATCCGCCAGAATATCCTCCACATTTTGATTGATGGTATATTCTGCCACCTCCACAGAATCCCCCAGGCCACCGGCCGCAGCATAAGCCCGCAGACTGTGGACAGCCAGATTACAATGGATATATTTACTTCCGATGGCAGCCAATACAAATTTCACCGTAGTTTCTCTCCTGTCTTTATGATTTCATCTTCTACTGGGCAATAGCGCCAACCAGCTGCGCCACCGCCTGAACGATATTCTCGTAGCTGGTGGCCAGATTGATACGGATATGGGTGGCATACTCGGCGCCATAGGCCTCGCCGCCAAACCAGTCACCGTAGTCCACCGCCAGACGAGCCTTGCGCTGCACCACTTCTTCCATGTCCTCTGTTTTCACATAGTCAGCCAGATCCACCCAACACAGGTAGGTGCCTTCCAGAGGATATACCTGGACCTGAGGCAACTTTTCACCCAGGGTATCTCTCAGGTATTCAAAGTTTCCGCGGATGATAGCGATGACCTGATCCAGCCACTGTCTGCCACCGGCATAGGCGCTGGCCACAGCAACGTAGCCAAAAGCATTGCCATTATTGATATGCAGAGGCTCTACCAAAGCATCCCAGCGCTTGCGAACTTCCTCGCTGGGAATGATCACAAAGGAATTCTGGACGCCGGCCAGGTTAAAGGTCTTGGTGGCTGCCGTCATGGTCACCAGACGATTGGTGTTAGGAGCCACGGTGGCAGCGGGGATCTGCTCTCTGTCACCTACGATGATATCCTGATGGATCTCGTCGGCCAGTACAAAAATATCATACTTGTCGCAGATGGTCAGCAGGCCTACCAACTCTTCTCTGGTCCATACACGGCCTACGGGATTGTGAGGAGAACACAGGATAAACAGCTTCATCTCACCGGCCGCTGCCAGTTTCTCAAAGCGCTCCAAATCCATGGTGTAGCCGCCATCTACCTTTTTCAGTGGACAGTTGATCAACTTGCGACCATTGTCATTCACCGCATTCATAAAAGGATAGTACACAGGAGTCATGACACCGATGCCATCGCCGGGCTGCGTCATCACATTCACCAGCCAGTTGATGGCAGGCACCACGCCAGGGGCAAAGCGGATCCATTCCTTCTGCACCTCATAGCCGTGGTACGTTTTCTCCCACTGGATAAAGGCCTCATGATAGCGATCCGGCACCTTGTAATATCCGTACACGCCGGATTCCACATAGTCACGCAGGCTCTGCTGCACGCAGGCCGGCACCTGAAAATCCATATCGGCCACCCACAGAGCCATCAGGTCGTCCTGACCAAATTTATCCTTAAGCACATCCCATTTGATGCAGTCGGTATTTTTTCTTTCGCGATAGATGATCGGTTCCATACTTCTTCTCCTTCGTGGGGCAAACTCTTATCTCCAATTTTATAGAGACCCAATGGAAAAGTCAAGACGG
>JAFYLG010000061.1 GCA_017537225.1 Lachnospiraceae bacterium | reverse complement strand
GTACAGTTCTCTGGCATCTCCGGTACCGACAGGAGAACTGCCGATACCCGTCATGGGATACTCTGTTCCATCCTCACTTACCAATGTGATGGGCTGAGAGATTTCAGGGCGATATCCGGTCATACTTCCTGTCAGGCGGGAGGAGATCACGTACTCTACATCCATATCAAAGGGATAGAAAGGTACAATGGCGCCACCAGCTGTGCTATTTCCCTCCCGGATCAAAAATCCTCCGCCCTTAAAGGGGAAGTAGGTTCCCATATCCGTCAGATCGCTTTCTTTGATCTCCACCTGTGACAGCTTCAGATCAAAGGTCAGTTCCTGCTCTGCCATCTCAAAAGGTTCCGACAGGGGATACCCCATCAGTGCAGCAGTCAGCGTTTCTTCGATGTTGGTGTTGTCTGATAATTCCAGATGTACTGGAATCTGTTCTGTTTCCGCCTCCGGTGACCACTGATATATCCTCTGGACCACAGAAACATGGCCCATCTTCAACGTACGTTCCTGGAGCGATGCACAACCGGTCGGCTCCAGTGCTCTCACATAGGTCTCTCCTATGGTTGCTGCGATCAGCTCATTCATTCTCTCCTGATCTGTAAATGTCGCCACTGCCTCTATGACGTATTTGACTTCCAACGTACCAGATTGATAATCTGCATCCTCTACGGTGATCCGCACACCATTTACTTCCACGGAAGGAGCTTCTCCCACCATCTCATACAGCGGGTTGTCGATGTCCCAGCGGATCCCCGCGCTTTCGGAAAACTGGAAGTGATAGTACAGCCACAATGCACAGCCTGCCAGAGCAGCCAGTACCAGTACCAGAATGAGGATCTTCCACAGTTTTTTCAAACTTCTCTCGCCACGTTTTTTGACCATATCATAGGGTAGATCCATCTGCGCAGCGATCTCCTTAAAGGTCATTCCGTCATAATATTTCATCCGCAGGATCTGTTGATCCAGTGGCTTCAACTGCTTGAGTGCCTCCTCCAGTTTTTCCACACGATCATCTTCCCCAGATTCTCCGTGACCAGACTGCCAGGCTCCCGATACGACCCGTCCTGTACGATGGGCCTCTGTCACAGTTTCCATCTCTTCCCGGACGGCCTTTTCCTCTGCCCGCTGCCGGATAGCATTTCTGCGATAACATTCTACCGCCTTTCGATCGGCAATGGTGCAAATATAATTGCGCAAAGTACCTTTGGCAGGATCGTACTGTTCCCAGCGCATACAAAAGTCCGCAAAGGTACTGTTGACACATTCCTTTACGTCCTCAGTATTTTGCAAGCGTCTGGCACAAACACGCCATACCAGTCCACTGTACATCTCCCAAGCCGCTTCCGCACCGGCTTCCCGGTCCTTGGCAAGCAACGATAACAGGTTTTCTTCTGTATATTCAATACGATCCATATAAGACATCCTCTGGCATCTTCTTTGATACTACTTTACCATTGAATCTCACATTCTCTCAACTGTTTTTATAAAAAAAGATTGCCTAACAGGTTTTCCAAACCCTTCCTGTTAGACAATCTTGTAAACGATCTACTGCTCTACGCGGGGAGCCTGGGACAGAGGTGCATACTCGAGGGTGTTCGTATTTCCTGTCTTCTCATCTCTCACACTGATCAACATACCGTATTCATCATATTTTTCCGTACAAATCGTATTGCCTAAATCGAGTCTCTTCTGCTCAGCCAGTCGAACGGTACCATTGTCATGATATCTATATTCCCACGCATGAGTAGGACCTTCGGGTGCCGGAGTTCCCTCGTCAAAACCATAGCCATACCGGGTCCCATCGGGCTTTAGCTGCACATAATAATCATTCTCACCCTTCTCATTGTAGCCGTAGTCCCAGTAATAGCTCATCTCTGTGGTACTCTTGATATACACATTTTTGCGGTCCAGACGTCCCTGATCATCATAGATGTACTCCAACATATCCACCAGTTCTGCCTCAGAATCACTGCCGTTTTTGTAACCCCACTGCTGGATCAAACGGCCCTGATCGTCATAGGCATATTCCGTTGAATACTCATATCTGCGCTTTTCGCCACGAGAATACACAATTTCCTTCAGTAACAGTCCCTGAGAATCATAGATAAACTCATCTGTTTGTTCATACAATCTCCCTCTGTCATCAGCACCATTGGCAAAGTAATGGATCGCATTGCAAATCACAGTACCATCGGCACCTTCTTCATAAGAATACAACACATTGTATTTCAGCTTACCATCATAATACTCCTCGACCTTTGCAATCCGTCCCTGATCATCATAAAAATAATTGTCGGCGAATTTACTGCTGCTCTCGCTGATCAGCACATATTCCTCTTCCGGCACCAGGACAGCTTCTGTCTCGTCCTGTTTCTTGTCCTCTTCTTTGCCGTCGTCATTCTGCTGGTTCTCTACCGTTGCCTTGTCGTTGCTGTCCTTGTCATCCTGGCCAGCGTCACCACCGCAGGCAGCCAGCAGAGACAGTGCCATGCACAGAGCCATCAGCAATGCTGCTTTTTTCCATAGTTTCATCACATCATCCTCCTTATGGATCTTTGTTTTGCTATATTAATTTGCATTTCACATTCATAACGGGACATATTTTGAATTTTTCACAAAAAAGAACGTATGATTTCAGCTTTCTTTTTGTCGCTGCATCCACCAAAAACAGCTTTCCGGCAATCGTTTGAGCGCCTTTTTCAATCCCCTCTCTCCCCGTTTCTTCACCGTATCGTAGGGGATCTCCAATTCCTGGGCAATCTCGATGTAGGACATACCGTCATAATATTTTTTTCGCAGGATCATCTCATCCAGAGGACTCATACTTTTCAGCAGGGCATCCATGTCTTCTGCCAACCGTTCCTCACTCTCCAAACTCATCCACTCAGAACTTACATTAGCCATGATCTCGGTCATACGGCGGGCGCCGCGTTCCTCCGCTCTTTGTCGCGCTTCGTTCTTGCGATGGCGTTCCAGGGCTTTACGCTCCGCGATGGTACATAAATAATTGCGCAGTGTACCCTTCTCCTCTTCGTATCGCTCCCACATCAGACAGAAATCCGCAAACGCACTGTTGACGCACTCTTTTACATCCTCTTCATCCTGGAGGCGTCTGGCACATACTCGCGTCAGTAACGTCTTATATTTTTCAACCACTACCAGTGATCCTGCTTCCCAGTCTTCCCGCAGCATCTGCAATATTTCTTTCTCTTCATACTCCGCCTGTTTCATTTTATCCCCTTCAAATTCAAAAAACATGAACTCATTCATATTTTTTTAATTTGAAATTCATTAAGAAAAAGGGACATTTCGTAGAAATAATATTGTTTTATTGCATTTATCGCCGTCAGTTTTTAGTCTTATTTGAACTTATCGCTCAAAAAATAAAAACCGCGTGGTTTTTACACCACGCAGTTCTCTCAAAACATTATATTCTATTGATCCTTTAGGATTCTGTCAAAATATCATGCAGATATTGCCACCAGAAATCTTCCTGGCAGTACTTCGTCCACAACCTCCAGCCTTCACTTTCCAGAGCATCATTCTGATCCACCATTTCTCCGGTCACATACGCCTGGTTGACCGTCACCATAAATGATGCCATAATCTCTTGTTCTGCATCGCTAAATCCTTGTCGTTGCTGGATACCCTCCAGCATCTCCATGACTCGACGATGTTGACACATTTGATAACGCTGCTCTGCCTCTGTTACTAATTCTTTTGCTGCTTCCGACACAGGAATGATCTGCACATCAGACGATGCCGGCTCAGTCAAGGAAGCGGATTCATACTGAATGTTTCTTTCCTCGTCTATGGTCAGGACTCCATACCGCAGTGGTGTCACAGACAACGGTCCCACTGCATGATCTCGCAGTCCACCTTCCTGAACCATATGCTGGATATGGGAATGACCGCTGACATTCACTGTCACACCGTATTTTTGAAGAAGTGCAGACACTTCCTCATAGTTGTACATGGCATACCCATAATACAGCAGTGAATTCTGAGGCAAAACATTCTGATGACTCACAGTCAATACCGTTTTTCCTGCTGCCGAAGCTGCTGCCAACTGTGCTTCCAGCCACGTCAATGTGGAAGCAGGGAGTGAGCCTCTGGTATATGGTGTGTCATCTCCCAGCATATTGACATCCAACAGGATCAACTGCACATCTTCTGTCAGATCGTATAGATAACTCATGGAACTTTCATCCCGGCACACCGCCTGGTCATAACCATACGGTCCGCAGATCTGCTGAAAATCGTCCTCAGAAAACGTATCTGCTCCTCCGAGCATATTATTCAGATAGGACACGGCCATGTATTGTCCTTTGTCATGATTTCCGGGGATCACCAGCACAGGGATCCCTGCCTGACGGATCTCGTCCATCCGCTCCATCAGTTCCTGAAGGCTCTGTTTTTCTCCGTTAAAGGTCAGGTCTCCAGCCAGCACCAGGGCATCCGGACGGGCTGTCAGCACCTGATCCACAAAGATATCCAGGATCTCCGGCATTCTCTCCGTCAATTTGCCATCTCCCTGCTCCAGGGTTTTTACAAAGATCGGAGAGTCATCGTACAGCTCCCGGGACAAATAATGAATATCTGTCGCCACCCATACGGTCAGCGTCGACCGCATCTCATGATCTGGCCCTGCCATCTCGGACTCTGTCAACTCTGCCTTATCGTTTACGCCGGGATGCTCCTGCTCTCTATCTCCGCACGCTGCTGTCATGGTACAAGCACACAGGAGCAGAAGCATTACCAGCCATGGTTTCCATTGTTTTTTCATCACAAATTACAGTTTTTCTACCTCTTCTCTCCAGATCCGGTTGGTAGCATCACTGGGCATCCGCAGATCGCCTCTGGGAGGTACGCCTACAGAGCCTACCTTAGGGCCATCAGCCAGACAGGAGCGCTTAAACTGCTGGGAGAAGAATCTCCAGTAGAAAGTCTTTAACCACTTCTTAATAGTCTCGTCGTCGTAAACACCGGCAAAGGCCTGACGGGCCATGCGGTAGATCTTAGCAGGACGGTAGCCGTAGCGCAGTACATAGAACAGAACGAAGTCATGCAGCTCATAAGGGCCTACCAGATCCTCGGTCTTCTGAGAGATCTTACCGTCGGTGGGAGGCAGCAATTCGGGACTTACCGGAGTATCCAGTACATCGTACAGGGCAGCTGCCAGCTCCTTATCCTCAGCAGTGTCGGCATAGTAGCGAACCAGATGACGAACCAAAGTCTTGGGGATAGCGCCGTTGACACCGTACATGGACATATGGTCTCCATTATAGGTGGCCCAGCCCAGTACCAGCTCGGACAGATCGCCGGTACCGATGACCATACCACCCACTTCGTTGGCGATGTCCATCAGCACCTGGGTACGCTCACGTGCCTGAGCATTTTCAAAGGTCACATCGGTCTTGGCAGGATCGTGGCCGATATCCTTAAAGTGCTGGGTTACCGCCTCACGGATATTGACCTCGCGGAAATCGGTGCCAAGACAACGCATCAGGGTGCAGGCATTGCCGTAGGTACGGTCGGTGGTACCAAAGCAAGGCATGGTCACGGTGACGATGCTCTTACGAGGCAGGCCCAGCATATCGCAGGCGCGCACCATAACTAACAAGGCCAGAGTGGAATCCAGACCACCGGAGATGCCTACCACGGCAGCCTTACAGTTGGTGTGCTCCAGACGCTTTTTCAGGCCCATAGCCTGGATGGTCAGGATCTCCTCGCAGCGACGGGCTCTCTCGGCCTCATCTTCGGGGATAAACGGAGACTGAGGGATAGGACGGATCAGTTCTGTCTCCTGCTGCTCCTGAGAGAAATATACGATCTCATAATCTTCTGCGGACTCAGTCTGGGTCACACCCATACGACGTCTCTCACCTTGCAAACGCTGCAGGTCCAGATCCATCCACAGAATCAGATCCTCGGCAAACATGGAGGACTCTGCCAGCAGATCTCCATTTTCGGCGATCAGGTTCTGGCCGCCAAATACATAATCGGTAGTGGACTCACCGGCACCGGCGCTGGCCTGGATATAGCCGCACACCAGACGGGCAGACTGGCCCTTGACCAGGTCTCTGCGATAAGCAGTACGGCCCACCGCCTCGAAGCTGGCAGCTCCGTTGACCACCACGCTAGCACCTGCTACAGTATGGTCCATGCTGGGAGGGAATACGCCCCACAGATCGGTACCCACTTCACCGGCCACCACCAGATCATCATTCTCCTCGCAGGCAAACAGCACGCGGGTACCCATAGGAACCTCGTAGGTATCACCATCGGCATCGGTGAAGAGCACCATCACGGCTTCCACATTGCCCGGGGTAAAATAACGGCCTTCGTCACTGGACACATAATATTTGGGGATCAGGCCCAGCAAACATCCACTCTGGATGGCAGCCAGCACATTGTATACCTGTCCGCGATATTCCCAGGGCAAACCTACAAAGGTCAGCATATCACTGTCTTCGCTCTTCTTTACCAGCTGCTTTAACTGGTTCTTAGCCTCTGCCAGCAGAGTGCTCTGGAAAAAGAGATCGCCGCAGGTAGCTGCCGTCAGACAAAGTTCCGGAAATACCAGCACTTTGGTCTTCTCTGCCACTGCCAAATCCATCTGTGCCTGGATCTTCTCACTGTTGAAAATAGGATCTGCCACGCATACCTTAGGGGTTGCTGCTGCTACACGAATAAAACCGTCTTTCATCGCCTGTTTCCTCCATGAATTTATAATGTAGAAGTCAAAATCTATCTGATTCTTTGGTTGTCT
Source organism: Lachnospiraceae bacterium (assembly GCA_017537225.1). Taxonomy (GTDB): domain Bacteria; phylum Bacillota; class Clostridia; order Lachnospirales; family Lachnospiraceae; genus RGIG7193. Next base: position 6,079 of record JAFYLG010000061.1, on the reverse strand, counting down.
GATGGATGTCTTCGGTACGATTTCTTTTGTACCCAAACTCCCCACCATACTATTTTAATTATAAAACTTCTGTCCTTTTCACGCAATCCTTTTTGTGGTACAATCATACTGATTTCCAAAAGTTTTTCCGAGGTGTTTTACTTATGACTGACCGCACTGTTCTTTTTACTGCCAACGCCGGTTTCTTTGTTTCAGCTGGCGATATTTCTCTGGCTGTAGATGCCTTTCCTCGAGTGGCTGACCGGGGATTCTCTGCCCTGTCGGAAGATCATTTCCAACAACTGTGCCAGCGGTCGGATCTGGCTGATATCCGCTATGTGATTGCTACCCACGACCATGAAGATCACTATTCCAAGCGTTGGAATCAACAGTTTTTAAACTGCCATCCTCAAGCTCGTTTTATTGGTGCCGTTGAAGATGAGCGCGCCCCCAAGCCCAGCGTTCCTCCTCATGATTCTCTGCTGATTGGCGCATCCCAAGCCGAAGCTCCCATTCTGCTTCGCAGCGATCGTCCCACCTATTATCTCCCGGGGATCACTTTCGAATTCTTACGATTGCCTCACGAAGGAGCACAATTTGCCGATGTAACGAACTATGGATGCCTGGTGACCTTCACAGGCCCCACGCCCTGTCGTATTCTGTTTGTCGGCGATGCCAAGCCGGCAGATCCCACCATCGCAGAGTGGATCGGCGGTCGTCACATCGATCTGGCACTGCTGAATTTCCCCTGGATCGCTCTGCCCAAGGGAAGACGATTTATCGAAGAATATCTTCCCAACACTAAGATCGGTTTGATCCATCTTCCTTACGAGGCAGACGATCGCAACCACTATGTGACAGCTGCCAGAAAAGCTACGGAACAGTTAAACATTCATGCTATCACTCTCTTTACAGAGTTTGGACAGGAACTACTCTTCTAATTTTCATAGAACAACTTTCAAAGAATACTTTTCAAAGAAGCGATTTCCAAGAACATATTTGTCGCAAAAAACAGGCAAGGCATGCACTACGCACACCTTGCCTATTGTTTATTTCACTCTTAAATCCTCTTAAATTTCCCTTCCTTGCAGATCCATTTCAGCACACCGTCCTGCAGGCGACCTACTTTGCCGTAAAACACAGCATGGGAGTCATCCTGATAATAGTAAGCGCCATCTACCATGGGGTAGAAAGTATGACCCATACTATCGGAGTAGGCGATGTCCTCATAGAGACGCATACCATCCAGGATATATTTATGCACCTGCTGATAATGAGGCATGATATTTACATCGGTCAATCCCAGACCGGGAGCAAACTTGACAAAATCAGGATCCACACCCTCGCCAGGCTCTTCGGGCTGTAGATACACCTCATCGGCACAGTTCATGGAACCGGCACTGATACCCATGACCACGCCCTCATAGCCTTCTAGGATCTCACGAAGACCGATCTCCGCAAAGAAATGATTCTGGGTCGGTACATGACCGCCCATAATAATGATCAGATCACTGGTAGCCACCAGATATTCGGCAAGTTCTGCATTGGTTCCATCCAACACCTGGAATCCACCGACAGGCATACCATACTCCGCCAGGGTAGCAGACATATCATTAGCAAATCCACAGGTACCATCGTGATCCTCCGGATTGGAGCTGACTACCAGAACGCGGGGCCACTGGGGAAGAGATTTGCGCAAGCGGGCTACAAATCCATTGGCTGGGTTTAATATGGCGCGGGGCGCATCGATCACGCAAGGACTGCTGGTCAAAAATAAAATCATAGGAAACCTCCATTCTGGCAAATCCGCTCTACCAACTCTTTTGCCACGATATCGGAGGTTTTGCCATCGATGGACACAGTCACATCGGCAGCAGCGCGGTAGGCAGGATCTCTTTTAGTCATAAGTTCGGCAATGAACTCTACGTTCATGTTGCCGTTTAAAATGGGACGCTTGGTACTGTGACGTACACGTTGGAAAATAGTCTGTGGAGTGGCTGACAGCATCAAAATGGTGCCGGTGGCCTTCATGATCTCCACATTTTCCGGACGAAGCACCACGCCACCGCCACAGGACACCAGGGCAGGCTCTCCTGCACCGATCTCACGAAGCAGGGTAGTCTCCATCTGACGAAATACTTCTTCGCCATCCTCAGCAAAGATTTGAGTGATAGGTTTTCCTGCTCTCTCTGCCAGCACTTCATCCATTTCGATCTTGGGAACGTCCAGAGCACGGCTCATATGGCGGGATACGGTGGATTTACCACTGCCCATAAAACCAATGAGATACAACGGTTTCTGCAATGTCATGCTCATCCTGCCATCTCCCGATATTCCTGCTTCCAACCGGCCAGCAGACTGCGGATGGCTTCGCGGCGACGGATCACATCCTTATTGAATGCAATGGCGATATCCTCGGCCTTGCCCTCGTAAGCAGCATTTTTTTCAAAGGCATCAAACTCTTCTTTCCAGCGGAACTGCATCTCTCCGGACACACTGGCGATGACTGCCTCCGGCATAGTCAATGTACTGTCCATACAATAAAGTACGAACATCTCCTTAGCGATGGACTCCAGACGCAGTACTTCCCAGGACTTGGCAAAACACTCCATGGCCTCGGCATACTGCATCAGCTGTACGCAAGCCATGCCTCGATTGTGCTGTACGCGGGCCTGGAAACTCTTGTCTCTGGCGATTTGACGATGAGTCAGCAGCTGATCATACGTGCTGAGAGCATTGCCATACTGGCGCACATCCAGGAAGAAATCTCCCTTTCTCTTCTGCAGTTCCAATGGACCGGCCTTGCGCAGTTCCTCCAGCTTCTGACGAAACTGATTGATCTCTGCGTCACTGTAATAGTGAAGATCCTGCAGGATCACGATCAGACCCTGATACAGGTCCGGAGTCTGAGCCATCCACTTGCGCAGCTTGCCCTCCAGCATGGGACGTCTCAACTGCTCACCGATAAAGCGATACAGATCCTCATCGATGAAATCTCCGTCCAACAGGAGCACATAATTCATAATATAATAACACAATTCTTCCGCAGAATACAGAGAGATCCCCAGCTCCCTGGCATAGTAGGGAACCGTCACCTCTGTCTCGCGGCAGTATATCAAATTACCCATGAAAACACCTCATTTTTGAGGAACCCTGCAAGGGACTCCTCACTTTGCGTCTCCGCAAAGGATCTCTTAAATGTAGAAATCTTTTTTCACCATGCGACCCGAAGACGGGAACAACTCACCAAATCCCTTGTCGATGACGCGCACGGTCATGGTACGCTCCCCGGTAAAGGACAGGATGACTTCTACCTTAGTGGTCTTGTTAGGACGCTTGGGAAACTCATCCAAAGACACCTCATATCGGATGGGAGTGGTATTACCTACCGGCGTCACCAAAAACTCCACACTGTCCGTATTATCCAGCACAAAGGTGGCAGACGCCTTGGTCTCATACCAGTTGCTGCCGGCAGCCGCCATGACCAGCTGACGCATACGGCCCTCATACTGTACATTCAAAGATACCTGAGAATGGATACGGCCCTCACAGACTGTGATATAGGGGTAAGCTGTCGCCTGCTGAATGGAATCAAAAGCCACAAAGGCTGCACCCTTGGAGAACAGATTCTGTCCACCAAACACTCGGCGCTTGTTGCAGACGATCCGCAAAAATTCTTCCGGCCACTGAGGATTTTCAAATCCCTTACCTGTCAAAAATACGGTGGAGATCACCTTTTTATTCATCATACGGGCAGCACAGGTACTTAAAATACGGTCTGCCAGTTTCTCTCCGGAAGGAGTCTCCAGGATCTCCAGACTGAAGCCCTCTTCCAGTGCCTCATGGACCACCTCTACCACCTGAGGCTTGCGGCCGCGAACCACATGAAATTCATAGTAATGCAGGCCATGATCCACCAAATCAAAGCAGCTCACCTGGTTGGCCCAGATATCCGGCTTTTGACTGATCACATAGAACAAAAAGGCCTCGGTATGATTTAAAATATGTACCCGCTCACGGGGAATGCCCATCTCCTCGGACAGTTCCATCAGAATGTCCATGATCTTGGGATCCGCGTCACGGATGGTATATACCAGACTGGCGATCTCCTCCAGCCCGGTCTTTTTACGGGGAATGTCCAGAATCAACTCCAGATAGGTGCGAAGCATCTCTCTGGCGGTATACATGACACCTTCGATGGTGGCCGTTCCCTCTTTTAACACCAGTTTCAGCAGCTTGTCCACCATGCTGCCGGCTCCAAACAGAGCCGTGCGGTAAGCTTCCTCACCGATGACCCAGCTGTTTTCTCCCTTTTTCTTGCACACCATGGTAGGGATCAGGCATTTGGTTTCCTCATCCCCCAGGCCTATGGCCTGCGCATCGCAGGTCTCAGGATCAAACAGGCTGATCTGGCTGTAATCGTCGCACAAATCGACGCCCAAAATAAGCCCCGGCATACTCATTCCCCCTACAACTTCTCAAAATAGTGATCGATGATCACTTCTGCCACACCATAGGCACGCATCTCTTTTTTCAGAGAAGCATCGTCCATGGTGTCCAGACCATACAGCAAACGATTCAGACGGCCCAATCGGTCGCCGGTCTCCTGTCCCTTGGGCAGGATCGTTCCCTCTGCAGTCTTGTACAAACCATCTTCTTTCTCACGGTAGATCTCGTACTGGATCTGCTCCCCGTAAAATACGGTAAAGCACTTGCTGAAATATCCCTCATACATATGAGGCAGGATCTCCCAGGTGTACTCCTGATCATCCGGCAGCACCCGATAGCGGATGCGCACCGCCTCTTTGGCAGAGGCTCGATGAGATACGATAGTACGTCCCTGCAGACCGGCAGGATATCCTGCTTCTGCGGAGAACACATCGAAAAAGTCAAAATACAGATTTCTCTCGCTGCAGTCGCGGATAATGCACACACACAGCTCATTCTGCTCTGCGGTACGCTCCTCCCGATAGGCCAGGTAGCGGCACAGAGCAATACGGCCGATAAATGTCAGTCTCTCTTCCACGCACATCTGCTCCAGGCGGGCAAATACTCCCGACTCAGCAGCCACATCGTTTACAAAGAAATCGTAACTCTTTTGCATTAGATAGGCTCGAAGCAAGGTCTCATCCATGACACCACCCTGACGGTATGCATCAAAGACCTCATCGATACCCTCTCTCCATCCGGTAAACAGCATCTGACACAGCAGACGCTCCGGCATATCATACAGTTCCCCGTGATACTGTCCTGCCTTTAACAGAACATGCAGCATCTGCTCACTGCTGCCATTGAAATAACGGCACAGATACTCCAAAATCACCTCATCACTGCGGCGACGCTCCAGACAGAAGAAGCATGCCTGCAATAACAGCGCATTCTTGGCAAAGAGCTGCTCTACACAGGTGTGGGAACACAGTTTTAACAACAGAGATGGTTTGATCTGCTCATACCCATAGCGCTCCATCATGGAGAATGCCTTGTCACAGTAGTCATCCTCGATAAAGGCTTCCAGCATCCGCAGGGCATCCTCACGGGATGCATAACGGGTATTTACCCGCAGCAGGCGGGCACTGCTACACTCGGAGGTCACCTCAGTCTGAGCGCCACCGGCCAAAGACTCTTTTACTGTTTCCATCAGGCTCTTAGGTCCTGCCAGAGTGCCTTCTACGATCTGAGAGGTCAGCTTACGGCTAAACAGATCCCGCAGACCATTCAATCCCAGTGTCTTTTCATACAAAGCCAGTGCCTTTTCGTCACGGGCATTTTGATCCAGGGCCTTACAGCAGCGATGCAGCAGGATATAAGCATCCTCGGGACACAGTTCCTGACAACGCTCCAGCAATTCTTCTTCGTCCATCAAACGGATCTGAGAATAGTTGGCACCGGCATAGCGGTTGCCATGAACGTCCTGGAACAGGATGCGGCAGCGATCCGAGTACAATGCCACCACAGCCTTACCATCCTTTAGGATGGCAGACTCTTCCTTACCCCACTCCTCGTAGGACAAAATCACCTGATCCCAGGAGGGGTCGTCACTGGTGATCTGTACGCAGTACAACAGACGAGCCATCTTGGAGGCCAGCTTCTCATCCAGCAT
>JAFYLG010000060.1 GCA_017537225.1 Lachnospiraceae bacterium | reverse complement strand
GCAGGACCACCGGGCAGCTCCAGTTTGTCGTGAATGCGCAGTTTGATGTTTTCCGGCAGGCGTCCGGGGATGGAAAAAATAATATCATAGCCGCTTTGGCCAATACATAGTACACTCATGGGAAAACTTCCTTTCCGTGTGGATGATTATCTTTATCATAGCAGATTTTTGGGAAAAAGGGTAGTGGATTGTAGGAAAGTGGAATCCGTTGACAGAAGGGAGGAGGAATGTGGTATAATCAACAAAGATAAAGTGATTGCAATAAAGGAGGATTCCTATGTTAGTAAATATGACAGAAATGCTGACGGAAGCAGAAGCCAGAGGACAGGCTGTCGCCTGTTTTGACACCCCAAATATTGAAACGATCCAGGCCGTGATACGAGCAGCAGAGGCGGAAAACAGTCCGGTGATCCTGGCCCATGCCCAGTCTATGGACGGTTTTATGAGTCTGGAAGAGCTGGCGCCGGAGATGGTAGCTTATGCCAGGGCCGCAAAGGTTCCGGTCTGTGTTCATCTGGATCATGGTGAGGACCGCGTCTATGTGGATAAGGCTATGAATTTGGGATTTACTTCTGTGATGTATGACCTCAGTGATCGCCCTTATGAAGAGAACGTGCAGGAGATCGCCCGTCTCTGTGAGGAAGCCCACGCCCGTGGTATTACCGTGGAAGCTGAATTGGGCGTACTCAATGCCGGGATCGATGATGCTCATAAAGAAGTAGCAGCCGCTTCTATGTATACGGATCCGGTTCAGGCGGCAGACTTTGTGGCTCGTACCGGCGTGGATGCTCTGACAGTGTGCTTTGGTACTGCTCATGGCCAGTACAAGCAGCCTCCTAAGCTGGATATTCCCCGTGTGGCAGAGATCCGCAGACAGATGTGTCCGGAGTGTCGTATTGTAATGCACGGCTCCAGTGGTGTAGATGAAGAGCAGATCCGTGCCTCCATTGCGGCAGGGGTGACCAAGATCAATTATTATTCCGGATTATCCCGCGGTTGCAGCAAATACATTTACTCCCATATGCAGCAGTGTGGCGGTAATATGCATTGGCATGCCGTTCACAAGCTGGCTCAGGACTGGATGGTGGAGCATGCACGCTGCATAATTCGTCAATTCAAAAACAATCATTAAGAAAATTCGCGAACACCATTAAAAAATATTAAAATGATTCTTGCTATATATTGCCATGGATGATATAATGTGAATATAGACAATGGGTAATTGCCCCTTGTTGTATAATAGGGGGAGTGAGTATACAACCAGAGTTGGGAATAGACGACGACTCGGGGAGGTTAGTATGAGCCAAGCGACGACGACTTTATATGTTCAATTACTGGGTAAGTTCGCGATGTATTACGGGGGAAGCAAGGTACAGGTCGGTAAGAATCAAACGACAAAAGCATTGCAGCTCTTGCAACTCCTTTTGTATATGGGATCGGATGGTATTTCCAGAGCACAATTGCTGGAAAACTTATTTGGTCGTGACGCAGATGGTGATGTGGCCAATAATTTGCGCGTTACCGTCTATAACCTGCGTAAAATGCTGGTGGCCAGCGGATTGCCGGATGAAAATTATATTCGAGTGGAAGGTGGTAAATATCGTTTTGTCAGCTCTTTCCCTGTGAATATCGATTCGGTAGTGTTTGAGGAAACATTAAAGGCTGCGTCCAAAGAGCAGGGTGTAGAGCGCCTGCGCAAATTACAGGAAGCCAATGATTTATATGCAGGCTATTTTCTTCCCGCTTTGGCAGGAGAAGAATGGGTAGCAGTGGCTGGCGCACGATATCAGCAGCTGTATTTTTCCTGCATGGAAGAAATTTGTGAGCTGATGAAAGAGCGACGTGAATATGCGGAGCTTTTAGAACTGTGCAATCATGCGGTATCGATGTATCCTTTTGACGAGTGGCAGATCCATCAGATCGACTGTCTGTTGGCATTAAATCGTCCAAAAGATGCCATGGCTTTATACGAGAAGACTACGACGCTTTATTTTGATGAGCTGGGCCTTCCTCCTTCTGATCGTATGATGGAGCGTTTTCGTCGTATGAGTGGGCAGATAAGCTTGAATACCAGCAGTTTGCCGGATATTCAGGATGGTCTTAGAGAAAAAGAAAGAGTGAGGGGAGCGTATTATTGTCCATATCCCAGCTTTGTGGATAGTTATCGGATGGTGGTGCGTGCCATGGAGCGATCTGGTCAGTCAGTTTACCTGATGCTTTGTACCATTTCTGATGAGAAGGAAAAGCTTTTGGAGGATCAGGATCGTTTAAAGGATGTATCGGATAAGCTGTCAGAATCCATCCGAGGGGCGTTGCGTCGAGGTGATGTGTATACCAGATACAATATGAGCCAGTTTTTGGTGATTCTGATGGGCATTCGCAAAGAAGATTGTGTGATCACCACCAATCGTATTGATACATATTTCCGTAAACGTGAAAACAGCCGCCGCATTAAGGTGACTTATCAGGTAGCATCGGCAGCCAATGTAGAGGCAGCCAGTGATGGTATTCGTTTTTATAGATAACAATTGCAAAACAAAAAGGACCCAGAGATGGGTCCTTTTTCAATGGATTTAGTGTGTAAATTTATTCATCGCCCTCAATATCACAGGGGAAAGTAATACCGGCAGACAATCTGGCCTCCTCCAGCAGGCGTACTACTAACAGGGAATGCTCCAGCAGGGTATCTCTGGCGGCAAAGTCTTTGCGCTGGAAGATATCTTCAAAATCGATCACTTCGTAAGTCAAGCGGTTGGTCAAGGGTTGCAGCTGGAATGTCTCCGGCTCCTGACCGCGCAGGTGCAGAGTTACACTGGGGGCAAAGCCTACGGGACCATTGATGGTCAGGTTGCCGTAACGGCCCTGGATCTGACCAAAACTGCCGGATGCGCTGTCTTTGGCACCGATACAGCTGGCGGGGAAGGTGGAGTACTGCAGCATGGCAATGCCGGAAGTGTCCGTACCGCAGGCGTTCATGCGAGGGAAGTACTCGATGTACTCAGGCTCGCCAAAGATCTCTGTTACAAAATGGATGTTGTAGCAGTTTACATCCATCAGGCAGCCACCGGCCATGCGAGGATCGAAGATATTGGTCAGGTTTCCATTCATCAGATCATCGTAACGACTGGAGTACTGAGAATAGTCACACTGTACGATGGAGATATCACCGATACGAGGAAGCAGCTCTTTCAGCTTCTTTACGTTAGGCATATGGCAGGCAGAAATGGCTTCAAAGAGGAACAGGCCTTTCTCTTTTGCCAGATCGATCATTTCCTGAGCCTGAGCTTCGGTGCAGGCAAAGGGCTTTTCTACGATGGCATTTTTGCCGGCTTCCATGACGCGGATGGCATACTCATAGTGCAGAGCATTGGGCAGAGCCAGATAGACGGTGTCCACGGTCTCGTCGGCCAGGAAGGCATCAAAATCATTGTAAATAGTGGGAATGTTAAATTTGGCTGCCAGAGCCTTGCCGGCCTCGGCGCTGGTGGGACGGTTGTAGATGGCAACAGCGTCTACGTTATCAACGTTGCCCACTGCTTCTAAAAAAGTAGTGACGATGGGGCCATGGCCCGTAATACCCAGTTTCATAGGATGCCTCCTCAGAAAAAATTAATAGGGTGCCTTGTGTACGGCACGAATGGTCATAATGCTATTTTCAGTATATCATGATTTTTATCTTCGCGACAGAGGTTTTGAAAAATTGTAGAAAAGAGCAGATTTGGTGAGAATACGCTGAGAATCCGGGAAGAATCCTGGGTTTCCCACCTTTACGAGCGTAGGAAACTATGGTATACTGATTATGTATGTGCGTCATTTGATTGCAGAAATTGAGAGAAAGGAGGAGTCCCTATG
>JAFYLG010000059.1 GCA_017537225.1 Lachnospiraceae bacterium | reverse complement strand
GCGATACACCTCTGCCGATCTTCTGCTTTGTGTAAATGATACAACGGACCAAGCAGCAGGACGATATCATAGCTATCGCTCTCGTATGCTCCCAGGTCCACCGCATTGCCCTGGCACAAGGTCAAGGGTAGCTCTCCATGACTCTCCAGCTTCTCCCGAAATACTCTCATATTCTTATCTGCCAGTTCCAACGCATCCACATGATATCCCTGCCTGGCAAAATAAAAGCTATAGGCACCGGTACCTGCCCCCACATCCAGGATCCTGGCACCAGGACGCAGATATTTCTCTATAGAGCGCACTGTAGTCAGGAATTCCACGCGCCCTGCCGGACTGCGCAGGCGGGCATCTTCATCAAAGATCTCATATATCTTAGAAATATGTACAGCTTCCTCCGTGATCTGCTCCAACTCTTCCCACTTCATAAGCGCCACCTTCTTCGCAATTATTTCTCCCAATGTAACTCTCCACCAACAAAAAATCAATAGACTGCCAGTATAATCATAGCAATTTCCCAAAAACTGTGATACACTGTGTTCATGGCGTGTGAATTCATTACTTCCTATGACATATGTCCGCGTCATCAGCGTAAATACAAGGAGGATTTTTCATGAAACTTACTAAGAAGCGTACTTTGAACCATACTTTAAATCATTTTAACCTTCTATCTGTCCTGTGCCTGAGCCTGCTGATTGTCGGCAGTCTTTTTTCTGGCTGCGGTCAGCGAAATGCTGCTCCTGATCCTGAATTTGTCCAGGTATTCAACCCTATGATGGCTGTTTCCTCTGTAAAAGAAATGGAGGAGTATCTGGATTTCTCTGTCCCCGTGTTGGACAAAGACGTGGATCGTTATATCGTCCTGGTGATTGACGGTTATCCCACCATGGGTCGCATCTATTACGCCGACGGAGGCGTTTTCAGCATCCAGTATGGTACCGGTGATATCAGTGGTATCTATGGAGGCTCTTTGGAGAAAACTGAGCCTGTAAACGGCGTCAAAGTCTCCTACTATACCTATGAGACCACCCGTTATGCTCTCTGGGAGACCAATGGCTTTACCTATAGCCTCACCGGCGGTATCGCACTGGAGGAAGAAGTAGCTGCTTTGATCCCCTGATCTTCCATAATCTTCTATAATCTTCCAAAATCTAAAGCAATAACACTATATTCAACAAATATAGAAGGGCGATTCACTCACTCGAATGAATCGCCCTTCTTTTCTTATCATTTACAGCTCTCTTAGCAGTTCTCCAGCCAAGCCTTCACCGCATCTCGCAGCCACTGGGCACAGCCTTCCACATTGCCGTCGTAATATGCCTTAAATCGCTCATCCAACACATACATTTCCACCAGACCGCCGTGAGCCTCCTTAGAGTAAAAATTCCAGGTAAAGCCCAGCCACTGCTTATGCAGAGCTGCCAATCGCTGTCCTTCCTCTCCTGCAGGATCCAGACCAGCCTTTACTGCCTGTTCCAGCCCGGCGCAGATCTCAGCTGCCATCTGCTGCATGGCATCGTACTGTCCTTTGCCCATGCCCATCATCTTGGCATTGCTTTCATCGATGGCCTTATCACCGTATTTCCTGCGGATCTCGCTGCCATATTTTGCCTCGTTCTCTTCTACCTTCTGCTTCATAAATCCAGCAAACTTTTCCTTATCGCTCATGATTCTCTCTCCGTCCTCCTGTTCTATGGTCTTGGTCAGGTTATCGATCAAAACATCCAACTGTTGTCTACGGGCCAGCAATGCCTGTCTGTGGCTCTCTAAGGCCTGTCTACGGTCATAATCCGGCCGTGATAGGATTCTGTCTATCTCCTCCAGAGATACGCCCAATTCCCGATAAAACAGGATCTGCTGCAGCCGATCCACCTGCTCTGGTCCATAGATGCGATAACCGGAAGAACTGACCCGCAGCGGCTTTAACAGACCGATCTGGTCGTAATACCGCAGAGTGCGGGTGGTCACGCCGGATAGGGCGGCCAGTTTCTGGATAGAATATTCCATGGGGTACCTCCTGTGAGCTTGTGATTGATCATTCCTGACGATTATACCATACCAGTTGACGCAGCGTCAAAGTCAAGTGTTTTTTATAGTATCTTTTGTATTTTTATGCTATAATACCACTATATTGATCACGAAACGAGGTGGCACCATGAACATTGGCTTTCCTGTCCAAGAAACGATCCAGCAGCGATACAGTGTACGTACTTATGATGCAAAACCTGTAAATGAAACTATTCGACAAGATATCCTGAACTATGCCAAAACTCTGACTAATCCACTGGGGCCTCATACCCGCTTTCAATTCATCGATGTTACCACCTCTGATCAGGGACAAAAGCTGGGTACCTACGGTTTTATCAAAGGAGCTTCCCTCTTTCTGGGATCTACCATTCCCGATGAGCCTGGTGCTTTAGAGGCTCTTGGCTATGAATACGAGCAACTGATCCTATATATGACCAGTCTGGGACTGGGCACCTGCTGGCTGGGCGGCACTTTTAACCGCAGTGCTTTTGCCAGTGCCATGGAGATTCGTGAGGGTGATCTGTTTCCCATTTTATCTCCCGTAGGATATCCCGCCGCCAAAAAACGCATCGGCGAAGATTTCTTTCGTCGTGCCCTAAAAGCTAATCAACGCAAGCCCTGGGACAAATTGTTTTTCGCAGAAGACTTTTCCTTTCCTCTTACCAAAGAAGCTGCTGAGCTGTACCAATATCCTCTGGAAATGCTGCGATTGGCCCCTTCTGCCGTCAATAATCAACCCTGGCGAGTGCTTTTAAAAGATGGCATCTACCATTTTCTGCTCTATCGTTTTACCGGTGAATCATCTAGCTCTATAGATATGCAGCGAATCGATTTAGGAATCGCCATCTGTCACTTCCATCTGGCTGCATTAGAAGCGGGGCTTACAGGACATTTTGAAAAATTGTCCCTGACAGCAGACATCCTACCGAAGAATACCAGCTATATCATTTCCTGGATTCCTGCTTGATCCGCCTGGATATATGCCACAAAGCGCTACGCTTTATCCTACACAACAAAAGAGATATTGATTTAGGTCTTTTAAAGTATTTTAACGACTATGACCTAAGCCATATCTCTTTTTTAG
>JAFYLG010000058.1 GCA_017537225.1 Lachnospiraceae bacterium | reverse complement strand
CATCACCTATTTCTACACCCTCATCGACGATGCCGTGGCACGGGTCATCCGTTCGGAAGGCGGCTTTATCTGGGCCTGCAAGAATTATGACGGCGATGTGATGAGCGACATGGTGGCTACCGCCTTTGGCTCTTTGGCTATGATGACCTCCGTGCTGGTATCTCCAGATGGCAATTATGAATATGAAGCGGCTCATGGCACCGTGCAGCGCCATTATTATCAGCATCTGGAAGGCAAGACCACGACTACCAACTCTGTGGCAACTATCTTTGCCTGGACCGGCGCTCTGCGCAAGCGTGCTCAATTGGATGGTCTGGCTGATCTGGAAGCATTTGCCGATAAGCTGGAAAAGGCTACCATCGACACCATTGAGTCCGGCCGTATGACCAAGGATCTGGCGCTGATCACCAGCCTGCCGGATGTAACCGTATGTGACAGCGCTCAGTTTATCGCAGAGATCCGTAAGGAGCTGGAGACACTGCTGTGAAGAATGGCTCTGACTGTCAGAGGACAGTCCGGTGATATAGAGGAAATAATAGGAAAGTAAAGCAAAAAAGCGATATTCCATACAAAAGGGGATATTGCTTTTTTGTTGTATGAACTTTCAATGAATGCTTGCATTTTACTGGAAATCCCAGTATAACGATACTAAAGTGAGAATGGTCGATGACGGATATGTGAAAGAATCTGTACTGTGATCGATGATCGGGAGGCATGTATGGCAGATACCAAAGAACTATTGAAAAAGAATCGCTCCAATGTGTTGGGGTTGTGTTTGATTTTGGTCATTCCTGTTGCGGTGACATGTTTGTTTTTCTGGATCAATTTTCACACGCCGGTGATTTTTGTAAAGAATGACGTGGCGGATGCTGTGGAATATGCTCCGGAAGAGGGACCTTATACCCTGACAGGTCAGTGGCTGCGATATGCAGGCAGCTTTCGTCCGGAGGAATTGGATGGCTTGACTGGCGAGCATGTGAAAGATATTTGCTATATTCGTAAGATGAGCGGGTATACCTATCGTTTTACATTGCGCATGGGAGAACTGACGGAGTGGAATTTTTTGCTGCCTAGACCCCACAGCAGTCGCCTGTGGTTAAATGGTGTGGAGGTGATCGGAGAAAACGGCTTGTCTTCGGAGGATATTTATTCCTTTGAAGATTATACGAAGGAAGAAGAGGTGGAGGTAGTACTTCAGGTGACCAGCTCTTCCATCTATGACGTCTATCAGGGAATCATGATCGGTAGTAAAGCTAGTCTGGCAGCAGTTCAGACCCGTTGGATGATCCTGGATCTGGTGGCTGCGGGCATGTCGCTGATGCTGGTATTTATGTGTCTTGGACTATTTTTGCCAAAGCGCAGTGAGACCTATCTGGTATGGTTGGCATTGTCTGCATTGGCAGAGGTAGCCCACTTTATGCTGATCGCCAGACATCCTGCCATCAATTTTCTGCGGATCGGCAGTCCTACCTTCTATCGCCAGCTAGGCTTTATCAATTACTTTGTCTGCAAGCAGTTTGTGCCGGTGAAACAGGAAAAACGATGGGATCGCATGGTATTGGCAGTGGTCCTTTTGACGGTAGGAGGTTGTCTCATCGCTCCTGAACACAGCAATGAGTGGATGCGCATTTCGTATTTATGCTATTTATCTGTGCAGGCATGGATCTTGGGTCAGGGCGTACTGCATCAAATCCCTGCGGCCAAGATCATTATGATCGGATGTATGTTGGCTCTTGGTAATGAGTTGTTTTATCAGCTGTTGTACGGAGGAGTGATTCCTCAGGGAAGTATCGATATCCAAATCATGCCTGCTCAGTATATGCGATTTGCCTATCTGTCTACATTGGCACTGGCTACCTGTATGAAATATGGTAAGAAGTTTGGAGAAGCAGAGCAGCTGACAGAAGATTTGGAACGAAAGGTGCAGGAACAGACGGAAGAACTGCGTCACACCAATGCCCAGTTGGTACAGACTCAGGAAAATCGTCAGCGTTTTATGACGGATATTGTTCACAACCTACGTAGTCCTCTGTTTGCTATGGGTGGCTATCTGGATCTGCTGCGGGATGAGATCCCGGTACCTACCAGAGAACAGGAAAAATATCTGGATATGCTGGATGGTAAGACAGAGTACATCAGCAAGATGACCGATGATATGTTCTTGATTTATCGTTTGGAAGACGGTCAGCTGCAAATGGACAAAAAATCCTTTGAATTGGGATTGTTGCTGGAGCAGGTTCGTCAGGATGCTCAGGCCAAGGGGCAGGAGCGGGGACTGCAGGTGGAGTTGGACATGGAAGAACCGGACTGTTTTCTTTACGGAGACCGCTTCCGTTTAAAACAGGTATTTGATAATCTCTTGGATAATGCCATTCGCTACAGTCCAAATCAGGGACAGATCCGGATCTGTCAGGAACGAGTGGACGGAGAATATTATATTTCTGTAGAAGACCATGGCCCTGGCATCGGCGAAGAACAGCAGCACCGATTGTTTGAGAGATATAAAAGTAAGGGAGAGGGTGGAAAGACCGGTCTGGGTCTGTCCATCAGCAATTCCATTGTCCAAATGCATGATGGTCAGATCCACGTAAATAGCACCCTGGGAAAGGGCACTGTGATGACAGTGACATTGCCCTGTGAAAACTTCGACGAAATTTCAACAGAATTTCAACGAAAAATCGAATCGGTTATGATATAATCGTCCCTGCCCTGTATAAGGGAAAATAGGTCAATGGACCCAAACGTGAAAGGGAGGAAAATTCACATGAAAAAATGGACCCGTGTATTGTGCGTAGTACTGGCCATGATCATGGTGCTGGCTGCCTGCGGTACTCCCGCAGAGACCACTACTGAGGCACCTGTAGAGACCACTACTCAGGCACCCGAGACCACCCCTGCACCTACTGAGCCCGCAGTAGTTGCTAAGGACGGAACCTACACCGCAGAGGTGACCGGTTTCAATTTGATGGGCAAAGTTCCTGTAACTGTAGAGATCAAGGATGGCAAGATGGTTAGCATCTCCATCGGCGAGAATGGTGAGACCAATGGTATGCCTCAGATGGTTGAGAAGTATATGATTCCTCGTATGCTGGAGAACCAGACTGTTAGCGTAGATGTGATCACCGGTGCTACTTCTACTTCTGCCGCTGTTCGCATGGGCGTAATGCTGTGCCTGGAGCAGGCTGGTGCTGACATGGCTCAGTTTAATGCTGACCTGCCTAAGTCTGAGGCTGTAGAAGAGTACACTGTAGACGTAGTTGTAGTAGGTATGGGTGGTTCCGGTACCGCTGCTGCTCTGAGTGCTGCTGAGGCTGGCGCTACCGTACTGGCTCTGGATAAGGCTGGTAAGTGGGCTGGTACCTCTGCTGTTACCTCCGGCCCTATGGCTGTAAATGCTCCCAGCCAGGTTGCTGCTGAGTATGCTGAATGGGCTGATCCCATCACCGGTCAGAAGCGCGTAAAGGCTGCCGGCGAGAACCTGGTAGACGCTGAGGCTCTGTATCAGGATTGGATCAACTACACCACCGTTGACGGTGTACAGCACGCTAAGATCGATGTGATCCGCGCTGTCATCGACGGTTCCGGTGAGGCTCTGGATTGGCTGATGACCTATGGCTTCCAGTTTGACCCTGCCAAGGGCTTCGTAGGCGGCAAGTGGGGCATCTTCACTTCCTACAGCGGCAACAAGAAGCTGACTGAGGATTTCTTTGCCAACGCATATGCTAAGTATGAGTCCGATCTGGGCGGCAAGTACCTGCTGGAGACCGAAGCTACCGAGCTGATCGTTAAGGATGGCAAGGTTGCCGGTGTGAAGGCTGTGAAGTGGGATGGCACTCAGGTTATCGTAAATGCTAAGAACGTAATCCTGGCTACCGGTGGTTTTGCCGGCAGCGATGAGCTGATGGAGAAGTACCTGGGCGAATCCTGGAAGCTGTATGGTATGGCTCAGAACGAGGGTACCGGTATCGAGATGGCTACCTCCGTGGGAGCTGCTACCTACAACATCGATATGTGGCCTATGTCTCACTTTGTAGCTCCTTACATGATCATGACTGCTTTTGAGGCAGCTGACAATGATATCCCTTACGGCCTGGTAGCTTCTGCTGAGGTTATGGTAGTAGATCAGACCGGTACTCGTTTCATCAACGAGGCTAACATCGCTATGAACGCTTACACCAATGGTGCTAAGTACTACACCATCCTGTCTGCTGAGCAGATCGAGATCCTGAAGACTCAGGGTCTGTCCAAGAACTCCAGCGGCCGTTACTTAAGCCAGGGCGGTGTTAAGGCTGACACTCCTCTGACCAACATCGATGCTGTTATCGAAAAGGGTATCGAGATGGGCTTCATCTACAAGGCTGACAGCCTGGATGCTCTGGTATCCGCTATCGGCAATGAGAAGATGAGTGCAGACAATCTGAAGGCTTCCGTAGCTGCTTACAACGTAGCTGCTAACGGTGGCGAGGATGCTCTGGGCAAGGCTGCTGATAACTTCGCTCGTCTGGGCGCTGTAAACGAAGGCAGCAAGTACTATGTAGCTATCACCGGTGCTCCTTATATCTACAGCACCTGTGGTGGTCTGGAAGTTAACGTAGACATGCAGGTAATCAATACCGCAGGCGAAGTGATCGAAGGTCTGTACGCTGTTGGTACCGATTCCATGGGCGTTATGTTCACCAACACCAAGGGTTACACCAACTACGGTGGTGTTGCTCAGGGCTTTGCTTTCTGGTCCGGTCGTGTAGCTGGTGCTCACGCTGCCGGTAACAAGTAATCCCTTCCCGGATAGCCACAAGAAATAATCGAGGATGATACGATGCAATACAAGGTATTATTGGTAGAGGATGATTTGGAAAACTGCGATATTCTTCTCCATTATCTGAATAAGATCGGTGAGTATACCACAACGGTGGCCCACAATGCCAAAGAGGCCTATGCTGCCGTAGCAGAGAAGGAGTTTGATCTGATCCTTATGGACATCATGTTGCCGGGAGAGGATGGGATCGATATCTGCATTCAGCTTCGTAAGACCCTGTATTGCCCCATCATCTTTATCAGTTGTCTGGATGATGAGGAGACCATTGTACGCGCCATGCGTATGGGTGGTGACGATTATTTGACCAAGCCTTTCCGTTATCCGGTACTGCAGGCTCACATGGAGGCAGTGCTTCGCCGGGTCAAGGGGAGTACGACCCGTAAGATGGAGGATATTCCCTTTGGGAAATATGTCCTGTCGGTTCGTGAGCATGTACTGATGCGGGGGCAGGAGACCATTTATTTGTCACCCACCGAGTTTGAATTGTTGATGTACTTTTTAAACCACAAGGGTCAGACGCTGGCATTTGAAGAGATTTATCAATACATCTGGAAAAAACCAAGTTATGGAGATCTGCGCACGGTATTTTCTCATGTGAGAAACCTGCGCAAGAAGATTGAGGAGAATCCCTCAGAGCCTAAATATATTGTAACGGTTCCCAGGGTGGGATATATCTTTTCCCCAGGCAATGAATCATAAGGAATAAAAAATGAGAGTGCGGCATAAGAATGTGCCGTACTCTTTTTTATAGAATTTGTCAAAATTTCATCAGAATTTCAACAAAAAAAGAAGAAAGTATGATATAATTTTGTTAATCTTCCGTGGAGAAGACTGGACAAAAACCCAAAAAGGAAGGAGAAAATTACTATGAGAAATATTTCCCGTAGAGATTTCCTGAAAGGCGTAGCTGCAACCGCCGCTGTCAGTGCACTGACCGGCTGCACCAGCCCCGCCGAGACTACCACTGCAGCCCCTACTACTGCGGCTCCAGTGCCTGAGACTACTCCTGCTGCCCCTGTGGTACAGCCTGAACCTCAGATCATCAAGATGACTGCTCAGGAAGCTATGGCTTCCCTGAACCCTCAGGATCACGACTACAGACAGAACTCCATCACCGATTTCACCAAGACCAAGCTGTTTACCTCTTGGAACTTTGGTCCTCTGACCATTGGAAACCGTATGGTAAAATCCACCGCCGGTTCCGATACT
>JAFYLG010000057.1 GCA_017537225.1 Lachnospiraceae bacterium | reverse complement strand
GTGCCACCGGCGCTCACGAGTGTGTACATTACTCCTTCTTCTCCCCTGCTGATCTGGATCTGCTGGGCTTTGCTGAGGATGCTCCTGAGAGACAGGCCATCCCTCTGATCAACCCCATCAACGAGGGTCTGTCCATCATGCGCACCACTCTGGCTGCTTCTATGATCCATGCCATTGCCCGCAACATGAAGCGCGGCAACATGGAAGGTCGTCTGTACGAGATGTCCAAGATCTTTGTTCCCAAGGCTCTGCCTCTGGCTGAGTATCCCGATGAGCAGGATATGCTGTGCATCGGTCTGTGGGGCGACAAGGAATCCTTCTTCACTCTGAAGGGTATGGCTGAGACCGTAGCTGAGACTCTGTGCCTGAAGTTCACCTACGAGAGAGCACAGAAGCCTTTCCTGCATCCTTACCAGACCGCTGCTATCCTGTGCGACGGTCAGGAGATCGGTTACCTGGGCAAGGTATCCTACGAGATCCAGGACAAGGAAGATATGCGTTATGCCGGTTACGTGCTGGAGATCAACCTGGCTAAGCTGGCTGACAAGTATACCAACGTGCCTAAGTTCAAGCCTCTGCCTAAGTTTGCTGAGGAGAAACGTGACCTGGCTCTGATCATGGACAAGGAGATCACCTGTGGTGAGGTAGAAAAGGCCATCGCCGAGGCCTGCAACTTCGTTACCAGCGTAAAGCTGTTTGACGTATACGTAGGCAAGCCCATTCCCGAGGACAAGAAGAGCATGGCATTTACCGTAGTATTCACTCCCAAGGATGAGGAGTTTGCTAACGGTGCTGTAGATCAGTACGTGGCTACCATCCTGAAGAAGCTGAACAAGAAGATGGGTATTGAGCTGAGAGCATAAGAACTTCACGAAGGAATTTTTGATGTAAAATCATACAATAAAAAAACAGCCCTGGAGATATTCATCCAGGGCTGTTTTTGTTTAAGGGATTTAGTTGTATCTTGATAAAAAGAAATTTTTCAATTCTGAGCTTGTGCTCTTTTATATTGGACTAAATCACCACATCCACCTGAGTTACGCCATAATGTCGAAACAGTTGGATCGCCTCCTCGCTGATTTCTTCACCGGAGACAGCGATGGGGATGGCGGGAGGGCAGGATACGGTGGGAGTACCGCAGATCCGTCCTAAGGATTCTTCCACAGAGATCACTTCGTGGGGAGCAAACAGTGCCTGTCGGATGGAGAGCATTTGCCGGCCTTTGGCTTGAGGAAGAATGGAATCTTTTGTTGAACTGGCATTGTACTCTGGGGAGATGCTGATTGCTGGGAAAGGGATCTTGCCCAGGGCCTCCCAAAGTGCTTCCAGTTCTTTTTCTGTATTGGACGGTGTCAGCATCAGTACCAGGAAGTTTTTGTCGGCATATTCACACTCGATTTGCTGATCGCGCAGGTGCTGAGACAGAGAGATTCCGGTGGTTCCGGGCAGGGCACGCAGTGTCAGTCGCAGAGGATCGCTGGGCACCACATTCCAGAAGGTATCCTTCAAAGTATATTTGAATGTATCCAGGCGGGCGGTCATCTTCGCCAAATGAGCTGGATAATCTCCTGCCAGCAGATCATTGCACCGATCCAGGGAAGCCAGGATCAGATAGGAAGGGCTGGTAGAGCCAAAGAGTGCCAATGCCATCTTGCTATGATCCGCAAGATGAGAGGGGGCATGTTTGGCAATGTGTAGATAAGCACCACCGGTCAATACGGGCAATGTCTTATGGGCAGAGTCGCAGCACAGATCCGCGCCCAGGTCCAGAGGATGCTGAGAAGGCTGCAGAAAACGCAGGTAGGCACCGTGGGCATTGTCGATCAGCAGCAGAGCCCCATGGCGATGACATATCTCGGCTAGAGCGGGAATATCTGCCAAGCCACCAAGGTAATCAGGGCTGGTCAGATAGACGGCAGCAGGCGGTGTCTCCAGGCCGGATAAGGTCTCTTCCAGCTGCTCTGAGGAGATAGGGCAGCCACAGAGGGAATCTGTCTTTTCCGGCCATAGCCATACTACATCCAGATCCAGCAGAGCCGCAGCATAGACAAAGGCCTTGTGGACATTGCGGGCTGCCACGATGGTGGGGCGAGAAGAGGACTTGTCAGGGTCAGAGTTGGTGCTAGTATCTCGCATTTGCTCTCGGTAGTGAGCCACGGCCAGATACAGCATGGCACGGATACACTGGCTGGAGCCTTCGGTGGAATACAGTGTGCGCTGTGAGCCAAAAAGCGCCGTGGCATTGGCTTCGCTTTGGGCGATGATCCCGTCAGCCTCGTAGAGGGAATCGGCGCCCTTGACTTCGGTGATGTCCCAGGGCTCGCAGCCTAACATTGGCTGGCCTTTATGGCCTGGCATATGAAAGCGAATGGTGTTTGAGGCAGCATATTGCTGCACAAAATCATAAATCGGAGTATTCATCGGGTCTCTCTGGCAGCCTTCATCATGATGGCGCACTCGATACGCTTGCGGAACAACTCGCAGCCGGATTCGTAGATGCCGCGGATGGAGCCGGTGGCATGATAAGCGTTGGCAGCGCAGCCGCCGGAGCAGTACAGCTTGGCCCAGCAGTCTTCACATTCCTTGCGGGCATAGGCGTTGCAGGAGCGGAAGTCTTCACGCAGAGCAGTATTGGTAACGCCGTTCCACACGTCGCCCAGCTTGTATTCTTCTTCGCCTACAAACTGATGGCAGGGGTACAGATCGCCCCAGGGGGTCACAGCCATGTATTCGGTGCCGGAGCCACAACCGGAGATACGCTTGTAGATGCAGGGACCTTCGGTCAGATCCAGCATGTAGTGGTAGAAGGTAATGGGCTTGCCTTCTGCCTGACGGCGCAGCATATCCTTGGCCAGGATCTCATACTGCTCCTTAACGATCTCCAGATCCTCAGGAGTCAGGGCAGCAGGATCATCGGCAGCGCAGACTACCGGCTCCATGCTCAATTCAGTAAAGCCCAGATCGGCCATGTGGAAGACATCGTTGGTAAAGTCAGGGTTGGCGTGGGTAAAGGTACCGCGCATGTAGTAATCCTTGCCACCACGGGCAGCCACCAGCTTCTGGAACTTGGGCACGATGCGGTCGTAGCTGCCATTGCCGGCATAGTCCACACGGGTGCGGTCATTGATCTCTTTGCGGCCGTCCAGAGACAGGACCACATTGCTCATCTCCTTGTTGGCAAATTCGATGACGTCATCGTCGATCAGGATGCCGTTGGTGGTCAGAGTAAAGCGGAAATTCTTGCCACGCTCTTTTTCTACGCTGCGGGCATACTGTACCAGCTGCTTTACTACGTCCCAGTTCATCAAAGGCTCGCCGCCAAAGAAGTCTACTTCCAGGTTGCGGCGGGTGCCGGAATGATCCATCAGAAAATCCAGAGCCTGCTTGCCTACTTCAAAGCTCATGAGAGCACGGTCGCCGTGGTATTTGCCCTGGCTGGCAAAGCAGTAACCGCAGTTTAAGTTGCAGGTGTGGGCCACATGCAGACACAGAGCCTTGACCACATCGCCGGAACGCTCCTTGAAAGTACCGGCCATATCGGCGAAGGTGTCAGGGGTGTACAGCTTGCCGGCGGCGATCAGTCCGTTGACATCCTCGATGCACAGACGAACTTCCTCCTCAGTCACATCGTCTCTGTGACCGTAGCGGGCCATGATCTCGTGGGTGATCTGATCGGCATCCTTTTCCCGGATCATGGCAATGATGTCGTAGGCTACCTCATCTACCACATGGATGGCGCCGGAGCAGGTGTCCAGCACGATGTTATAGCCGTTTAATTTGTATTGGTGTACCATAGGTTTCCTCCATTATCGTAAAGAAAATGCCGCCTGTTTCAGGCGGCACCTCTCGGTCATTCCATCTTACTTTTCAGTGTTCTCGCACTTCTGGTTGGCAACACCACAGCTGGTCTTGCAAGCAGACTGACAAGAAGTCTGGCACTCGCCGCAACCACCGTTCTTGGCGCTTTCGCACAGGTTGCGAGTCTCAAGAGTCTTGATTCTTTCCATAATATTCGTCTCCATTCTCTTAGAGTCTAGTTCTTCGGCGTGACGATCCCACTGGGACACGGTGCCTCGTAACCTAAAATGAATATAGCACAATTGAATTGCGAAGTCAAGTTATCCGCCGTGTCGTCCGTATTTTTTCCACAGGCTTTTCAGCTGAGTTTTATGCTGGCACAGCTTCTCTTCGCACATGGCGCAGGACAAGGATTCATTGGTTTGGGTGGAAAAACGCTCCGGATGAAGGCGGAAGGTGATCTCCCACTTTGCCAAAATGGCCAGAGACATCAGTACCAGGCTGCCGGTGTAGTTGCTGCGGATAAAGATCAGAGGGGTGCACATCATGGCAAAGTCCCAGTTGTAGATGCGGCAGGTGCAGCAGCAGCGATTGCGCATAAACCAGGTCTCAAAGGGACAAAACCACAGGATGCAGATCATGTCGCAAATGCTGTAAGCCAGGCAGATCAGCACCAGGATCCCCTCATCGATGATGTTCAGGTGATACAGCAGGCCGATGGCACCGTTTAAAGCAAACCAGGCAGCAGCCACGGCAAAGGTACGGATACCGGGCATGGGCTTGATCTCAGAAACGGGAGTACCGGTGGGACGATAGTTGCGGGCAAACTGCTTTTGACAGCCCATACTTTCCAGCTTGGACGGGAAGAATCGACAGGCCATCTCCACTGCCAGTACGATCCAGATCAATGCCATGATAAAAGGCATTTCATGGGCTGCAAGATAAACCAGGCTGGAGCTTTCCGGGTAGTATACGATATAAGCGATCAGCGCAGCTAAAAAAAGAGCGGAGCGATAGACCAGCTTGATATAATGCATTTTTAAAATGTTGGTCAGTTTCTTTTTCTTTGGTGTGGATTGGGTCATATAAAAAGGCCTTTCCTTGCAAATGAGTTCATACGAAACCTATTATGGCAAGGAAAAGGCCTGGTTGTCAACAGCTTTCTAAGGATTTACAACACTTATCCACAAGGCAAAATGGGCGTTGTTTGTTACTTTACCCGCAGGGTTCTTGTGGCGTTTAAAACGGCGATGACCATAACTCCTACATCGGCGAAGATACCGGCCTGCATACCGGTGATACCGATGGCGGTCAGGATCAGACAGCCGATTTTTACTGCCAGGGCAAATGCGATGTTTTGCTTGACGATGGACATGGTCTTGCGGGCGATCTTCATGGCCAGAGCGATCTTGGCAGGGTCATCGTCCATGAGAACGATATCGGCAGCCTCGATGGCAGCGTCACTGCCCATGGCACCCATGGCGATACCGATGTCAGCGCGGGACAGAACGGGAGCGTCGTTGATGCCGTCACCCACAAAAGCCAGAGTAGTGCGGGCCGGCTTTTCTGTCAGCAGACGCTCTACCTGAGTCACCTTATCGGCGGGCAGCAGTTCACTGTGGATCTCGTCGATTCCCAATTCACCACCTACAGCCTCAGCCACTGAGCGAGAATCACCGGTCAGCATGACGGTGCGTACGCCCTGAGTCTGAAGATCGTGGATCG
Organism: Lachnospiraceae bacterium; assembly: GCA_017537225.1. Lineage (GTDB taxonomy): Bacteria > Bacillota > Clostridia > Lachnospirales > Lachnospiraceae > RGIG7193. Next base: position 3,448 of record JAFYLG010000057.1, on the reverse strand, counting down.
CCTGACTGGTCGTTGGTTTCATCTGATCGCTGATCAGGATGGAGCCCAGGAACTTACCGTCGGCGGCTACATAGACCACAGTGCCGGGACGAACGTTGGCAGTGTAGTGGATAGAAAGGTGTTCCATCAGGCGGGCATTGCCTGCGGCTATCGGGCGACCGTCTACCATGGCGGTGACGCCGTGGCCGGCGATCTCCTCCACATCGGATACACGGCAAGTGTCCAAATCAAAGGAGGCGTTAGCTGCGGCATCTCGCAGGCTCTTACTGATGGGATGGCTGGAGTAAACTTCCGCCAGTGCAGCCAGTTCTAAAAGGTGATCCGCTTTGTTTTCTGTAGAGATAAGATTCGCTTGGGTCTGGCTTGCGTCTGCAACGGCAGGGCATACCTCCGTCACTGCAAATACACCCTTGGTCAGGGTACCGGTCTTATCAAAGACCAGGGTGCGGGTGGAAGCCAGAGCTTCCAGATAGTTACCTCCCTTGACCAGGATGCCTACAGAACTGGCACCACCGATGCCGCCAAAGAAGGACAGAGGGATGCTGATCAGCAGAGCGCAGGGACAGCTGATAACTAAGAAGGTCAGGGCGCGACTGATCCACTCGGTCCAGTTTCCTACAAATAGAGGGGGGATCACTGCCAATAGGGCAGCAGCAATGCATACCGCAGGAGTGTAGTAACGGGCAAATTTGGTGATGAATTTTTCGGAGCGGGCCTTCTTTAAGCTGGAGTTTTCCACCAGCTCCAGGATCTTGCTGACGGTGGAATCATCAAACAGCTTAGTGACACGGACTTTCAACAGACGGTCTGTGTTGACACATCCGCTGATAATGTTGTCTCCGGGGCCTACTTCTTTGGGCAGGCTCTCGCCGGTGAGAGCGCTGGTGTTTAAGGTGGAAGTGCCTTCCAGGACCACGCCGTCCAAGGGAACCTTTTCGCCGGGACGGATCACGATGATGTCATCGATCTCTACATCGTCAGGGTCTACCTGGACCAACTCACCATCTTGCTCTACGTTGGCGTAGTCAGGACAGATATCCATGAGGGCGGCAATATTCTGGCGGCTTTTACCAACGGCATAGCTTTGAAACAGCTCACCCACCTGGAAAAACAGCATAACTTCCACGCCTTCGCCGTATTTTCCCAGGATCATGGCGCCTACGGTGGCGATGGCCATAAGGAAGTTTTCATCAAAGACCTGTCCCTGGATGATGCCTAAAAAAGCGCCTCGCAGCACATCGTAGCCGATGATCAGGTAGGGGATCAGGTACAGGAAAAACAGCATAGGTCCATCCAGATGGATCAGATGCAGGGCCACAGTCATCAGAAAAGAGACGACGATGCGGCAGAGAGTTTTCTTTTGCTTGGGGGTCATAAAGCATTCCTCCGAGTGTTATAAGTAAAAACAGGACCCGACATGGCCGGATCCTGCATGAAAATTACTGATGAATGATGCAGTCGGGCACAGCCTTTTTGCAGGCCTTCAGCACTTCGGCAAACACAGCGTCCATGCGATCATCGTCGGCCTCGATCAGCAGCTTCTGAGACATGAAGGCATAGCTGGCGGCATTGACACCGTCTACCTTCTGTACGGCGGCTTCCAGCTTGGCGGCGCAGTTAGGGCAGTCTACTTCGATCTTGATTTTCTTCTTCATAGGTGGCTTCCTTTCTTTTATTCTGCGATGTGATCCATGCCCAGAGCAATGATATCGTGGACATGGTCATCATCCAGAGAATAGTACACGGTCTTGCCGTCGCGGCGGAACTTGACCAGCTTGCTGGTCTTTAGGATGCGCAGCTGATGGCTGACGGCGGAGGGGGTCATCCCCAGGCAGTGGGCGATGTCGTTGACACACATCTCGCTTTCAAACAGCACATACAGGATCTTGACACGGGTGCTGTCACCAAATACTTTAAACAGCTCGGCCAGATCGTAGAGGATCTCGTCGTCGGGCAGTTCTTCCTGGATCTTTGCCATGACATGTTTGCATTTGCAGGTTTCTTCGGTGGACATAGTGTGCTCCTTTTAAAACATTAAACATTTGAATAATTGTTCAAATGTAGTATATAAAAAACACGATGAAATGTCAATACATAATGAAGGGAAACATAAGAAAGAGAACATGAGAAAGAAAGCAGAAGAGCTATAGATCGTTTTCCTGCCTTTGAAATAAAATAAACTTTTTCGAAAAGAATGTTGCATGGAATGGAAAATATCAGTATACTGATGTTCGAAACGAAAGAAAGGTATGGGTGTTATATCTATGTACGATTCTGAAACTACAAATGCTGTATACGATGCCAGGACCCTGGGCAAGTCTCAGGTGTTTATTTTGGGCCTGCAGCACATGTTTGCCATGTTTGGTGCCACTGTTTTGGTTCCTGCGATCACCGGTCTGAATGTTTCCACCACGCTGTTGTGTGCCGGTCTGGGAACCCTGCTGTTCCATCTGATCACTGGAATGAAGATCCCTGCATTCCTGGGTTCTTCCTTTGCATTCCTGGGAGCTTATGGACTGGTTACCGCCACCGGTCAGACCATTCCGTTGACTTATTCCAGCTTTGGCGTGGCTGTGGCCGGTTTGATGTATCTGGTGCTGGCACTGTTTTTCAAGATTTTCGGTACCAATAAGGTAATGCGATTCTTCCCTCCCATTGTGACCGGTCCTGTGATCATCTCCATTGGCCTGACATTGTCCGGTACCGCTATTCAGAGCTGTTCCAGCAACTGGCTGGTGGCTTTGGTTGCCATTGCTGTGGTGGTTGCCTGCAATATCTGGGGCAAGGGTATGATCAAGATCATTCCGATTTTACTGGGTGTGATCGCCTCCTATGTGTTTGCTGTGATCGTAGATCCTGCTGCCAGAGGCGCTGTGGTAGAAGCGGTATCCCAGGCTAAGTGGTTTGGTTTCCCCGTGATTTGGGAAAACACTGCCCTGTCTATTTTTGGTGCGGATCTGGATGTAGGCACACTGGTAACTGCCATTGTGACTATTGCGCCTATCTCTCTGGCAACCATTGTAGAACATGTGGGCGATGTGTGTGCCATTTCTTCTACGGTAAACAGAAACTTTGTGGCGGATCCCGGACTGCATCGCACGTTGACCGGCGATGGTCTGGCAACGGCATTTTCCGCCCTGTTAGGGGGTCCTGCCAATACCACATACGGTGAGAACACCGGTGTACTGGCACTGTCCAAGGTATACGATCCTATGGTGGTTCGTCTGGCCGCTGTATTTGCTGTGGTATTGTCCTTCTGTCCTAAGTTTGCTGCACTGATCGTGGCTATGCCTACTGCTACCATGGGCGGTGTAAGTCTGGTGCTGTACGGCATGATCTCTGCCGTTGGTGTACGTAACGTAGTAGAAAATCAGGTGGACTTTACCAAGAGCCGCAACGTTCTGATCGCTGCCATGATCCTGGTACTGGCTATCGGCCTGAAGTATGG
>JAFYLG010000056.1 GCA_017537225.1 Lachnospiraceae bacterium | reverse complement strand
GGTAAGCACCTGTGGAACGGCTGTGGGAGCGAAGCAGGGAAGAGCGAAAGGAAACGAACAGCGAAGCTGAGTACAGGAACCTGGAAGGATGGCATGAGAAATCAGGTCGGAGAGAAAGGGGAAACCGAGGAAGCGAGAGCGGAGGCGGGCACCGGGAAAGCAACTGTGAGGCGGAACCGGGAAGAGAAGGAAAGGAAGAACAGAGGCTGAGTAGTCAGAATCCAAAACTGAGGCGGACGAAAGAATGCCGAAACAGCGGGGGTCAGAAAGCGGAAAGGAAGCGGTGATAAGCCGTGGAATGGACGGCCTAGAGACGTCGGAAGCGAAAGTGGAAGACAAGGGTGAGCCGGAAGAAGCAGCTGCAGAGATTGAAGCCGGCGGAAGATGAAAGGAAATTGCAGATGAAGCTATTCGTTAAGCTGTGTGAGTGGAAGCTGAAAGGCGGAAACTACTACTTGATGATTGCAAAATAAAAGATAAGACGGTCTTGGCTGAAAAGTCGAGACCGTTTTTGATTTTCGATGTAGAGATGATTGCATTTTTATCCATAATGTGGTATCATACGGGAAAATAAAAACATCCATAACATATATAACAGTCATGTATTTTTGATACAGGGCTGTTTTTTTATTACTTGGCATGCTATAATCAGTCATATTGATGTAATTTCCTGAAAAAAGGAAAGATTCGTTTGTGGAGAAGCAAGATGACAAAAACAATGGCAATGGCCTTTCAAAAATCACTGCCGGTCATGGCAGGATATATGGTGCTGGGAATCGGCTTTGGCATTTTATTAAAGGATGCCGGCTATGGATTTCTGTGGTCATTTTTGATGAGCCTTACCATCTATGCCGGCTCCATGCAGTATGTGGCTGTGTCTCTGTTGACAGCAGGAGCATCCCTGATCACAGTGGCGTTGACTACGTTGATGGTAAATGCCAGACATTTGTTTTACGGTCTTTCCATGATCGAAACCTATAAAGATGCCGGAAAGAAAAAGCCATATCTGATCTTTGCCCTTACCGATGAGACCTATTCGCTGTTGTGCAGGGCAGATATTCCGGTGGGAGTGGATCGTCACTGGTATCAGTTTTTTGTCTCCTTTTTTGATCAATGCTACTGGATCCTGGGATCGGTACTGGGAAGTTTGCTGGGAACTATTCTGCCATTTGATACCGCAGGGATCGAGTTTTCTATGACAGCACTGTTTGTGACGGTATTGGTAGAGCAGTGGTTGACCACAAAAAATCATTGGCCTGCCATGGTGGGACTGATGTCCTCTGCCTCCTGTTTGCTAGTGTTTGGGGCAGATGATTTTCTGATTCCTACGATGATATTGATGACCAGTCTCTTGTTGGGCATGAGAAAAAACAGAGTCTACGAAAGGTGAAGGCCATGAGTGATAGGATATATGCAATTTTGATCATAGGAGTGATCGCCGCATTAACAGCACTTCTGCGATTTTTACCCTTTTTGGTATTTCGGGGACAACGGCCCATTCCCCAAGTGATCTCGTATTTGGGAACAGTGCTTCCCTATGCGGTGATGGCTATGCTGGTGGTATATTGTCTAAAAGATATTTCCTTTGCCAACATACATGGATGGCTGCCCTCTGTGATTTCTGTAGTGGCAGTGGTACTTCTGCATGTCTGGAAAAGAAATACGCTGTTTAGCATTGTGGGTGGTACGGCATGTTATATGTTGCTGATCCGGCTGATGGTGTGAATAGGATAAATAGTTTATGATAGGAGCGACACAATGATTGGAATGGGAACTATCATCAATACAGTGGCTGTTTTGGCCGGTGGTATGCTGGGCTTATTATTGAAAAACGGGATTGCGAAGCGATTTGAGCATATTTTGATGCAGGCATTGGGCCTTGCTACTATATTTTTGGGGGCTGGCGGCGTGCTGAAATATATGCTGGTAGTGGAAGAAGGCGTCATTGCTACCAGAGGAAGCATGTTGTTGATTTTTAGTCTGGTGATCGGTTGTCTGTTGGGCCAGTGGCTGGATATTGAATCCAAGATGGAAACCATCGGAGTCAAACTGAAACAGGCGGTGCGTATCAAAAATGATAGCCAGTTTGTGGAAGGATTTGTGACCACGTCTCTGATCATTTGTGTGGGTGCTATGGCCATTGTAGGGGCTATGCAGGACGGTCTTTCCGGTGATAGTTCTATGTTGGTGGCCAAATCCTTGCTAGACTTTGCGTTGGTGGCGATTTTGGCATCTGCCTATGGTGTGGGTCCGGTGTTTTCTGCTATCCCTATTTTTGTGTACCAGGGAGCCATTACGGTGATCGCGGCCTTGTTTGGCACGGTCATCAGCAATGCGCTGATCGAAGAACTGTCTTATGTAGGCAGTGCGCTGATCTTTTGTGTGGGTGTCAACTTGGTTAGAGAAAAGACCTTCCAGGTGGCCAATATGTTGCCTGCGCTGCTGGTACCTGTGTTCTGGAGTCTATGGAATGCTTTGATAGGAAGTTTTGGAGGAGGCATATGAAGTTCGATTTCACAAACATTAAAAATAATTTGCTGAAGAAAGGTTATAACGTATCCGTGTTTGCAACAAAAGAAGAAGCGGCAGCATATCTGGACAGTCAAATTCATGGAAAAACTGTGGGATTTGGTGGCTCCGTGACTCTACGCGAAATGAATCTATTCAACGCATTGTCAACACATAATACTGTATATTGGCATGACGAAAAGCCGGAACATATGACGGTGATGGAAACACGGACAGCAGCGTCCAATGCTGAGATCTATATTAGTTCGGTCAATGGAATCTCTGAACAGGGAGAAATTATCAATATTGATAATACGGGAAATCGTGTAGCAGCCATTTCCTATGGACCATCAAAGGTCTATTTGGTGATGGGAACCAATAAAGTGGCCAAGGATTATGAGGCGGCACTGTTTCGTGCACGCAATATCGCTGCGCCACTGAATGCCAAACGTCTCAATCGAAAAACACCTTGCGCAGTACATGCAGATCAATGTTATGACTGCAAATGCCCGGAACGGATCTGTAGAAACCTTTCTGTGCTGTGGGACAAGCCTACCGGTTCAGAGTATGAGATTATTTTGATCGACGAGGAATTGGGATATTGATCGGCGACGATGCATGTGAATTTGTGAAAGAGTATATCTATGGAATTGAATGAAAAATTACAAGAGTTGAGAAAACATAAGGGCATGACCCAGGAAGAATTAGCGGAGGCGCTTTTTGTTTCCCGTACTGCCGAGTGCAGGACTTGTGATGATGTACCGATATTTTGTGGAACGTAAAAGATAAGAAGGAAAGGAAGATGTTAAATGGATCAGGTAACGATACGCTTGGAAACAGAAAAGAGATCCTTTCTTTTGGACCTCTTTGCGTGGCGCCTCAGTATCAGCGTCAGAAATTGAGTAAAATTCTGATCGAGCATTCTTTTGAAGCGGCAAGAAACATGGGGTATGATGTAAATATCAATTTTGGTAATCCCGGAAACTATGTCAGTCGCGGGTTTGTAAGCTGCAAAAAGAAAAATGTGAGTTTTGTTGTGGATGGAAACTTTCCGACAGCGCTACTGGTGTGTGAACTGGTGCCCAATGCCCTCGACGGTAAAAAGTGGATGTATATTCCCAGCACTGCTGCTGACTGTTGTGAGGACACGGATGCTGTAGAAAAGTTTGATGAGACATTCCCCAAAAAGGAAAAGAAATGGATGCCCAGTCAGGAGGAGTTCTACATCTATAGTCATTCATCTGTAGTAAGATAGTGAAAGAGCTATTGTTGAAAAAAACTAATCTAAAAAGATAAGCTGAATGTGGCCTTATTAAGTCACGTTCAGCTTTATTTCTTTAATAATTATAGTAGGATCAAACAATGTCTGCATTAGAAGATGACATAGTTACAGTACGATGACTCCATGTCGGTACTCGTCGGTTTTTTCCTTGCCGTGGCAAGTGGCTGCAATGGTCTCGTATAGATCTGCGGCAAAGATATCAGTCTTTAACAGGCCGTAGGCATGGGCAATCTTGTCGCGATCCAGGTCTTTATAGTAAGTATAGATCACATCATTGGAATCGGCCAGCTTGGTCAGGAAAGGCACCGTACTGTTCTTTTTGATGGCACCCAACAGGTAGGCCGCCTTTTTGTGAAAGCCCAAAGCTCTGGCATAGTAGACATAGCCATCCTTCTGCCAGGTCTCCATTTGCTCACTGCGGATCTGTAGTAGCAGGTGAAGCATAGCACGACTAATGCGGGAGCGAGTCAGCTGTTTGGTTTTGATCAGATCCACAAAGCTATCCCAGCCGGTATACTGACTCAAATGACGCAGGATACGGTCAGAGAGATCGGGAGACAGGTCCATGTATTGGGTCAGGTTGGCGTTTTGATTGGCCAGTAAGGCATAGCCCAGAGCAGAGGAAAGGTCCTCGGCCCGCATATGGTCATGGCGGGGAGAGAGGATCTGGTATACATCGTTAGGAACCTGGTGAGCCAGTTCTTTCAGTGCTGCCGGATCATGGCAGATGGGCTGGTGAGAAAAAATATGGCTTCGAATCGCTGTTGCGGAGGCGAATTCTGTCAATTCTTCACTGTGGTAGCAACCCAGACGAGGAATCACTACAGGTTTAAAAGATGCTCCATATTTGCGGATGGCTTTGATATATTCGATGCCCAGGATAGTATTGGGGGAGGACAGAATCTGATGGAGCTGATCCGTGGTCATATCCTCAGAGATACTATCGTGGGACATCAGGTAGCGTTCGGTAGCAGCGGCTCTGGCCTGAGGATAGGTCATGCCCTGGCGAAGATTGGTCTGGAGATCGGCAGAGAAATCGGCTGGTTCGTGTAAGTACAGGTCAGCTAAAGTATTCAGCAAAGTTACATCCTGAGTCTCACAGCCAAAGCTAAGCACATCTACAACACCCAGAGACTGCAATGTGCGAATGGCACCGGTGGCAAAGTATTCGGCACTGCCACAAGAATAGGCAGTGGGCAGCTCGATGACCAGGTCGGCACCATTTTGCAGGGCCATGCGTGTACGGGCATATTTATCCACAATGGCCGGTTCACCGCGCTGGACGAAATTTCCGCTCATAACGATGACAACATAGTCAGCGCCGGTGATGCGACGAGTCTCTGCGATATGGTAGGCGTGACCGTTGTGGAAGGGATTGTATTCTGCGATGATACCTGCAACTTTCATAGGGGACCTTTCTGTGTCGGTTCTAAAAAGAACCATTTTCTCAGCAATTCTTTTTTAGTAGTTTACCCAATTTTAGCTCGGATGACAAGGGAATTCTAAAAAGATGGCATTGGATGTTTGCGGACCCTATGATATAATATAGGAAATAAAGTTGACAAACACTGAGCGTTTTTCATTCAATATGTCATTTGTATTTAACAGGAGGAAACCGTATGCCCCTTCATGCCAAAGAATTTACCGTATCGATCCATGGCAGTCAGTGCGACTGCATTCGGTTTGGCAAAGGCCCTAAGACCATGATCATGCTTCAGGGCTTAAATACCCGTGGTATCAAAGGGGCATCCTTGTCCTTGGCTCTGATGTATCGTATCTTTGCCAAAGAGTATACCGTATATCTTTTTGATCGCAGAGAAAATCTGCCAGAGAATGTCACCGTGAGAGAACTGGCGGCAGATGTGGCTGCGGTGATGGATCAGCTGGGCCTTTCCCAAGCGGATGTTTTAGGCGTATCTCAGGGTGGTATGATCGCCCAGTATCTGGCCATGGATCGTCCTGATTTGGTAAATAAAATGGTCCTGGCAGTGACCCTTTCCCGAAAGAATCCAACTGTTGAAGCTGTACTTGAACATTGGATCTCTATGACGGAGCAGGGAGCCTGGTCGGATTTGGTAGAGGATATGGCAGTGAAGATGTATTCGACTGCCTATGTGCGCCGCTATCGTCCTTTTATGAAGCTGTTGACGCTCTTACAGATTCCAAAAGATGTGCCCAGATTTCTTACATTGACCAGAGCCTGTCTGACCTGTGACACCTATGAGCAGATAGATAAAATCCAGTGTCCTGTTCTGGTGATCGGAGGCGGACAGGATCTGCTGGTGACTGGTGAGCCATCTGTGGAGATGGCAGAGAAGCTGGGATGCCAAATTTATATGTATGAAGATCTGGGTCATGCAGCGTATGAAGAAGCTAAAGATTTTAACCAGAGAGTGTTGGAGTTTTTTATAGAGTGATGAATGTGAAAATGTGACATCGATATTATAATATTGTACATTTGATTTTTATATAGAGGTAACAAATGAAACTAGAAGAGAAAGCATTGCGATATGAAAAGTTAAATAGAAATTATATTTTTGCTCCAGATATTGTATATGAAGTGTTAAATACATGCGGTGATCTCAAAACCAATTATCATGAATATATGACAACAGCGCCCATCAATTGTGATAAGGAGTTGCTTCGATTACCTGAAGCCGATTATGCATTGTGTTGTGCACTGCTTACGATGTTGCTGCGTGAGGATTATTTTAGCAATGGTTCTTTTATGTTGCGTATGCGCAAGGGACAAGTACGTCCGATTATCGAACGAATTCTATATTTATTGAAAAATGACCACGCACCACATATGACATGTTTTTCGGAGAAGTCATTGGAAGCATTGAATGGATTTTATGTGTATGCGTTGATCGACCCAAGAGATGATAAGATATTTTATATTGGAAAAGGTTATGGAAATAGAGTGTTCTCTCATGAATTGGAAAGTGGGAAATAAGAGGGAACTGAAAAAAAGAAATTAAGAAAGATTCAGGAAATTGAAACGGCGGGTTATTCTGTAAAAAGAGTTATTGTGAATTGGGGATTAAGTGAAAGTGAAGCATTTGCATCAGAAGCAAGCCTTATCAACCTTATGAATTTCTTGCCGGATGTAAAGCTTACTAACGTTGTATCAGGTCATCATGTGCATGGGGCCTTGACGGTGGAGGAGTTTGAACTTCAGTACGGAGCGATTCCGCTGGGGGAAAAGGATATTAAGCACAGTATTCTTGTGATTAAGATAAATAAACTCTATAGAAGGGGGATTGGTCCGTCGGAGTTGTATGACCGTGTGAGAGGATTTTGGAATGCTTCCTTACAATCTATCCGAACGAGGAATGTAAAGTATGTGTTTGCAGTATATCATGGTCTTATTGTTGCTGTGTATCAACCAGATGAGTGGCATTATGGATATGAGATGATAGATGCTCCTCAAAAAGATTTGCTGAAAGCAGAGGACTATGAGCGATTAAAGCACCGAGTATATTTTATATGTAAAGATTATAACGAGTTAGACGAGGAAGGACAGTTTTATCTATATAAAACGATAGAGAATTTAAAGGTAAATCAATCAGCACAAAATCCAATTACGTACTTATCACCCAAAGCGGAATCATAGTTTTATGAAACAAGGAAAGGAGTTTTTATGTTGTCACATAAATTATCTTCGGAATTACATAGCATCCACGACACCCTGACTTTGCACAACGGCCTTGCCATTCCCTGCATGGGCTTCGGTACTTATAAAACCACCTTGGACGGTACCTCCCGCATCTTAAAGACCGCAATCGTGGAAGGACATCGTTACTTTGATACGGCCTCCTTCTATGGCAATGAGATGCTGGTGGGAGAGGCTATCCACGACAGTGGTCTGCCCAGAGAGGAGTTCTTCATCGCCTCCAAAGTATGGCGAACGGAGATGGGCTATGAAAAGACGCTGATGGCCTTTGAAAATAGCTGCAAGAGATTAGGGACGGATTATCTGGATTTGTACCTGATGCACTGGCCTCGTCCGGATTTGGTGGATCCTGACTGGCGGGAGCTTTGTGCTGAGACCTGGCAGGCCATGGAGGATCTGTACCTGGTGGGGCGTGTACGCGCCATCGGTGTCTGCAATTTCCTGCCCCATCATTTGGAACCGCTGCTGGATCGTTGTCGAATCGTGCCCATGGTAAATCAGATCGAATTTCATCCCGGATATCCCAATCTGGCTACGGTGAACTATTGTCAGGAGAGGGGGATCGTGGTACAGGCCTGGTGGCCTTTCTGTCGTGGTCGCATCTTTGGAGATGACCTGATCCAGAAGTTGTGTGCAAAGTACGGTGCCACGCCTGCCCAGATCTGCCTGCGTTATGCCATTCAAAAAGGAGTGATCCCGTTGCCGAAATCCTCTACACCGGAGCGAATGCGGGAGAATCAAAATGTGTTCTTCTTTGAAATTTCCAAGGAGGATATGTATCGCCTGGACAGTTTGCCTCAGATCGGCTGGTCGGGAGAACATCCGGATCGGGTAAAGATTCCACAGGTTTAGGGAAAGTTCATAAAACAGTACAAAAGAATCACTTGCAATTCTACCAAAACAAGGTAGAATAGAAGTGTATGAAGAATCGCTTTGTGTGCTGTCACACGGATTCATTTAGGAGAAGGGTTCAGACAGCCCGGGTGGTCTCAAATAAAATTTTACAGAAGGGAATTTGAAATCATGAAAGTATTAGTTGAAACCAGTGCAAGACACATTCATCTGTCTCAGGAACATCTGGAGATTTTATTCGGTGCCGGCCATGAGCTGACTGTTAAGAAGATGCTGAGCCAGCCCGGCCAGTATGCCGCTGAGGAGAAGGTTACTGTTGTAGGCGCTAAGGGCAGCCTGAAGATGTCTGTTCTGGGTCCCGTTAGACCTGAGACTCAGGTTGAGCTGTCTCTGACTGATGCCAGAAGCATCGGCGTAGTTGCTATGATCCGTGAGTCCGGCGTGATCGATGGCACTCAGGGCTGCAAGCTGGTAGGTCCTTGCGGCGAAGTTGAGATGGAGAAGGGCGTGATCGCTGCTAAGCGTCACATCCACATGACTCCCGAAGACGCTGAGGCAGCTGGCGTTAAGGATAAGGAGATCGTTGGTCTGAAGATCGAGTCTCCCGAGCGTTCTCTGGTATTCGGTGATGTAGTTGTTCGTGTAAGTGCTTCTTACGCTACCGCTGCTCACATTGACACTGATGAGGCCAATGCTTTGGCTCCCGCTGGTGTTGTTTACGGTGAGATCGTAAAGTTCTAATTACATAGCATGTAATGTCAATGATAGGCTGTCTTTCTTCTATATTAGAGGGGAGACAGCCTCTTCTTGTGTCAAACCCTGCAAAAAAGGCACAAAATATAGGGATTTTTTAAAAAAATGTTGTTGACAAAAAAAATTAAGTTGTTTATAATGTTCTAGTGTGTGTATAGGAGATAAATATGCAGATTCATTTATCGGATGCCCTCAGCAAGGCAGAGCAGACAAAAAGCTATACGGTTTCTCTGGAGATGGAGCATGTGACCTACTACGGTAGACAGTATCCCATCATAGAGAAGAAGCCGGTAGAGTTATCCATCCATCATAAAGGAAATAAGCAGTTGGTATTTACCTTTGAGGTGAGCCTGATCGCAGAGATCCCTTGTGACCGTTGTGTCGCTCCCGTGACAGTTCCTTTGAACTTCACCGGTGAGGTCGAGGTGGATATGAGCCTTACTGCCGAAGAGCGTATTGCCAATATGGATGAGACTGCATTTATCAACGGATATACATTGGATGTGGACAAACTTGTCGAAGGCGAGATGTTTGTACAGATGCCCATGAAGGTGCTTTGCAGCGATGATTGCAAGGGACTGAAGGGTAAGAAGGGTACAACTCCTGAGCCTGGGACTTGTGACTGCGAAGAAGCGGGTCTTGACCCCAGAATGGCGGTCATCCGCGATATATTTCAGAAAGCAAATCAAGGGAAATAAGGAGGTGTAACCTATGTCTATTTGTCCTAAGAATAAATCTTCCAAGGCTAGAAGAGACAGCCGTCGTGCAAACTGGAAGATGAGCGCTCCCAACCTGGTAAAGTGCAGCAAGTGCGGTGCTCTGATGATGCCTCACAGAGTTTGCAAGGCTTGCGGTTCTTACAACAAGAAGGAAATCGTTTCCGTAGCAGAATAAGACAAAGCGAAAAGCAGGTCTCCGTTTGGGGGCCTTTTTTCGTGCGTAAAAAGGAAATCATGGGATGAGCGCCAGAGAATTTGTATGCAAAGCAATTGCATTTCTTGGCAGCCTTTGGTATACTGATACTGTTGAAAAACCATCAAAGCATCTGGAGAGATGTTAGTGATATGGCCTAGGGAACCATGTCACCATAGGGAAATGAAAAAGTATTTCTGAATGAAGTGAATTGGTATGACCAATGAAAGGAGATACGGATATGGGTGGTATTTTTGACTTGGACGGCTCGTTGATGCGGGCTTTAAATGGATTTGCGGATATGGTCGTCATGAGCCTCTGGTGGCTGTTAGGATGTCTGCCGTTGGTTACCATTGGAGCATCTACGACGGCACTGTATTATGCGGCCATGAAATCGGTTCGCCACGAGGGTACTGTGACACGCAATTTTTGGAAGTCCTATCGTGAGAATTTGAAGCAGGCTGTAGTGGTAGAAGGTATCCTGGTGGTACTGGGTTTCCTTTTGTACATGATGTATCGACTGGCCTTTGGGATGGATGGAGGTCTTTCCGGCATTGCCCAGCTGGGATTTCAAGTATTGTTTTTCCTGTATTTGATCCTGCTAAGCTTTGTTTTTCCAGTGTTATCCCGATTTGTGTTGACGGTGCCTCAACTGTTTCGCAATGTGCTGATCATGTGCATCGGAGATGTTCCACGTACTGTTGGTATTGTTGTGATCCATCTGTTGCCTCTGTTGCTGATCTTTTTGAGAATCGACTGGTTCTTTACTGCTTTGCCTATGCTGGCTGCTTTGGTCCCCGGGATCGTAGTAACACTAAACGCGGGCATGTTTCTTAAGATCTTCCAGAAGTATATACCGGAGGAGATTCTGGAGCAGGAAGAAGAGGCTAATCAAAATCTGGGTATGTTTGAAACAGAGGAATCATAAAAGTGTTGATTTCTTCCACGATATCAAGTATACTCGAAGAGAGACAATGCTTGCCAAGGGGCAGGTGGTTTTCGCTTGTGCCGAGATGTTTTTTATCGAGTATGAGCCGATGCTTTGGAAGGATTTATCTATGGAAGAAATGTTAAAAGTAGCATTGGATGCCATGGGTGGTGACAATGCGCCGGATGCAGTGATCGCTGGTGCAGTACAGGCCCTGGAGAAAAAGTCCAATATTAAAATTTATCTGGTGGGTCCCGAGGACCTTCTGAAAGAAAAGTGTGCCGCATATACTTACGACAAGAGTCGTATGGAGATCGTACATGCTTCTGAGGTGATCACCTGTGAGGAAGCTCCTGTATCTGCCATTCGTAAGAAGAAGGATTCCTCCATTGTAGTAGCTCTTCAACTGGTAAAGAATGGTCAGGCCGATGCATTTGTTTCTGCCGGCAGCACCGGTGCTGTACTGGTAGGTGCTCAATTGATCGTGGGACGTATGCGCGGCGTAAGACGTCCTCCGTTGGGCGTGCTGATCCCTACGACCAAGGGCGTGTCTCTGCTGGTAGATAACGGTGCTAATGTAGACGCCAGACCGGATCATCTGTTGCAGTTTGCTCGTCTGGGCAGCGTATATTATGAGCATGCCATGGGCGTTAAGAATCCCAGGGTAGCTCTGGTCAATATCGGTGTGGAAGAGGAAAAGGGTAACGCTCTGGTGAAGGAGACCTATCCTCTGCTGAAAGAATGTCCGGATATTAACTTTACCGGCTATGTAGAGGCCAGAGAGATCCCTCACGGCGGTGCTGATGTTATCGTATGTGAAGGTTTCACCGGCAATGTGATCTTAAAACTGTATGAGGGTGTAGGTGGTGCTCTGATCTCTGAGGTAAAGAAGGGCATGATGTCCACTCTGCGCAGCAAAATCGGCGCCCTGTTGGTAAAGCCTGCATTGAAGCAGACCTTAAAGCGTTTTGATGCCAGTGAATATGGTGGAGCGCCTATGCTTGGACTGAATGGTCTGGTTGTAAAGACCCATGGCAGTTCCAATGCCAAGGAGATCTGCAACTCTGTGATTCAGTGCTTCACCTTTAAGGAGCAGAATATCCAGGAGAAGTTTAAGAAGCTGTATGAGCAGCCGGAGGCTCCCAAGACCGAGGAGTAAGGGCGTTAACTGACAGTATCCCGGCCTGGGGGTTCATGTCTGCCGAGAATGATTATTTTGCTGTTACGTACCGTGGGTCAACTCACGGTACGGTCAGCAGCTTTGACCTGAGAGGATAAGCCAGGGCTGGGTTTGTCATTTCAGGTCTGAGCCGCTGCCAGTGAGACGGCCAGGCAAATATAATAAGTTTTTGAAAGGATGGATTGAGATGGAATTTGAAAAACTGCGTGACATTATTGTAGAGGTACTGCAGATCGATCCCGAGAAGGTTACCACCGAGACCGCATTTGAGGACCTGGATGCCGATTCTCTGGATGTATACCAGATCATCTCCGCAATCAGCACCGAGTTTGATATCGAAATCTCTGATGAGGATGCAGAGTCTATTACTACCGTAGGCGATGCCCTGGAGAAAATCAAAGACGCTATGTAATCGCAAGTGAGTACAGATACAGAAACAGCCCTAAGAGTTTAGGGCTGTTTCTGTCCTTGTTCAGACATTTTTTGCCAAATAAGTCGATTCTAGCGGTTTCTTTGGCCAAGCATGCCTGACCACTTAGTTAAAGGGGAAAGAAATGAGTAAGAAAGCACAATTACACGAATTACAGCAGGTGATCGGCTATGAGTTTAAGAATGTATCCTTGCTGGAAAAAGCCATGACCCACAGCTCCTACATCAATGAGCATCATTTGGAAAAGAAAGATTGTAATGAGCGTTTGGAGTTTTTGGGGGATGCAGTACTGGAGATCGTGTCCAGTGAATATTTGTATTTTAATTATCCCAATGAATTGGAAGGTAAGTTGACCCGCATGCGTGCCAGTATCGTGTGTGAACCCACCCTGGATTTTTGTGCACGTACCTTTGATCTGCAGAATTATCTGATCCTGGGGCGCGGTGAGGAGACTACCGGTGGTCGTAAGCGTCCGTCTTTGGTGTCTGACGCATTAGAAGCTCTGATCGGAGCGATTTATTTGGATGGTGGTTTTGAGCCGGCTAAGGAGTTTATCCACCGATTTGTATTGAACGATCTGAGCCAGAAGAAGCTTTTCTTTGATAGTAAGACCATTCTGCAGGAGATCGTACAGAAAGAGGAAGGCAGTGGCCATCTGACTTACCAGCTGATCGGTGAGACTGGTCCTGACCATGATAAATTGTTCCATGTTCGTGTGCTGTTTGACACTAAGGAAATCGGCACAGGCAGTGGTCACACCAAAAAATCCGCAGAGCAGCAGGCCGCTTATCAGGCTATCCTGCATCTGAAGAAAGAACAGGGATTGGACGAATGTATTTAAAACGAATCGAAGTTTCTGGATTTAAATCCTTTGCCAACCGCATGAATTTGGACTTTACTGACGGTATCACTTGTATCGTTGGTCCAAACGGCAGTGGTAAAAGTAATGTGGCCGACGCAGTACGTTGGGTATTGGGTGAGCAGAGTGCCAAACAGTTGCGTGGTAGCAGTATGCAGGACGTTATTTTCTCCGGCACCCAGAGCCGTAAGCCTCAGGGATCTGCTTTTGTAGCTATTACCATGGATAACTCTGATCGCAGTCTGAATATTGAGTGTGATGAAGTGACCGTATCCCGTCGTGTGTATCGCAGCGGTGAGAGTGAATATATTATGAACGGAGCAGCGTGTCGTCTCCGCGATATTTATGAGCTGTTTTATGATACCGGTATCGGTAAGGAAGGTTATTCCATCATCGGTCAGGGACAGATCGACCGGATCGTCAGCGGCCGCCCTGAGGAGCGTCGTGAACTGTTAGATGAGGCTGCCGGTATCGTAAAGTTTAAAAAGCGTAAGGCAGTTACCGTGAAAAAACTGGAAAACGAAGAGGCTAATCTGGTTCGTGTTTCCGATATTTTGAGTGAACTGGAAAAGCAGGTAGGCCCCCTGGAGCGTCAGTCTGCCAAGGCCAAGGAGTATCTGCGTCTGCGTGATCAGCTGCGTCTGTATGACGTGCAGCATTTCCTGTTGGAGTCTGAAGTCAATGACAAGCGGATCCGTCAGACCAAAGAAAATGCCCAGATCGTAGGCGATGAGCTGAATCAGGCTAGAGAGACTGCCGGTCAGTGGAAGGACAAGTACGAGGAGATGATGCGTGCTTCTCAGGAGCTGAACCAGCAGATCGAGGATTGTCATAACCGTGCCATCCAGTCCGGTATCCAAAAAGAGAGTCTGGAAGGTCGTATCCAGCTGCTGCAGGAGCAGATCCACAGTGAGGAGATGACGGATGAACATTATGGCAGCCGTATGCAGACCATCGAACAGCAACTGCAGTCCCACAAGGCAGAAAAGGCTGGTTTCACCCAGCAGAAAGGTCAGCTCAATGAGGAGTTGGACCAGCTGGATGACGAGCAGAGCCGCCGTACAGAAGAATTAGAAGAGATCGACGATGAGATCCGTCGTCTGGAATATGAAGTAGATGCCAGTAAGAAAGGCATCATTGATACCTTGAATGCCAAGGCCGATGTAGGCGTCAGAATGCAGCGCTACGAGACCTTGTTAGAGCAGAGTGCCGCTCGCCAGAGCCAGATCTTGGGTCAGCTGCTGGCAGTCAAGAGTGATATGGAGACATGGCAGAATACAGCACAGGTACAGGCTAAGGAGCGTGATACCCTGCAGTCTAAATTGGAGGAGATCAACGCTGAAGGTGCATCCACTGCTGCTTCAGTCACTGCGGCAGAGGCCCGCGTAGCCAAACTGCGCAGTCAAGTCAGTGAGGCTGAGCGTCAGGTCCAGTCCTGCAGCACCCGTCTGGAGACTCTACGTAATCTGGCAGAGCGCTATGAGGGTTATGGCAATAGCGTCCGTCGTGTCATGGAAGCCAAGAATCGCTATCCCGGTGTGGTCGGCGTTGTGGCTGATCTGATCGAGGCGGATAAAAAGTACGAAGTAGCCATTGAGACTGCCCTGGGCGGTTCCATTCAAAATGTGGTTACCGAGACCGAGTCTTGTGCTAAGAACCTGATCGCCTATTTAAAGCAAAATAAATTTGGTCGTGCCACCTTCCTGCCTCTGGAGAGTATCCGTACCAGTGGAGAGTTCCGTGAGACTGCAGCTTTGAAGGAGCCTGGTGCTATTGGTCTGGCAGACAGCCTAGTCCATGTAAAGGGAGGCAATGAAGCCTTGGCCCGTTACCTGCTGGGCCGTGTACTGGTGGTGGATCATATTGACCATGCCTTGGCTATCGCACGCAAGTATCGTTACAGCATCCGTATGGTTACTCTGGAAGGTGATATGCTGAATACCGGTGGTTCTCTGACCGGTGGTGCTTTTAAGAATAACAGCAATCTCTTAGGTCGTAAGCGTGAGATGGACGAGCTGACAGCCGCCCTGACTCAGAGCGAAGAGACTTTAAAGGAGTGTAAGGCTCAGCTTCGGGAAGCGTTGGCTCAGGAGTCTGCCCAGAAGGCAGCCCTGGTACATCTGACCCAGGAAGCCAACGAATATCGTTTACAGTTACATACCGCTCAGATGAACAGTCGTCAGGCGGAAGAAAAATATCAGGAGCTGACGGCTTCCTATGAAGAGATGAATCGTGAAGTTCGTCAGATCGAGGCTCAGAAGGCCCAGATCGAAGGCAGTCGAAAGCAGCTGCTGGCAGAGACTCAGAGTCTGGAGTCCCGCAATCAGGATTCCGAAAAGCAGATCCACAAGCACACCGGTGCGTTGGAAAAGCAGAAGACCCTTCGTGAGCAGAAGGCCCAGGAGTTGGCTCAGGTACAGGTATCCTTCCAGACCCTGTCTCAGAAAGACAGCTTCCTGTTGGAGAACATCCTGCGTCTGAATCGTGAGATGGATACTCTGAAGGCAGAGGCTCGTCAGATCGAAGAAAATATCCGTCAGGCCAAGACTTCCGTGGCTGAAAAGCGCAATCAGATCACAGCGACCCAGACAGAATTGGTACAGTTGGAAGAGAGTCGCAAGGCGTTAGAGGCAGAGAGTGTGGCATTGTCTGCCCGCCGTGAGGAAGAAGCGGCAGGTCAGAAGGTATTCATTGAAAAGAGAGAGGCTTTGTTAGAAGAAGTCAGCCGTCTGGACAAGGAAGCCTTCCGTCTGGAAAGCCAGTTGGAGAAGTACCAGGAGCAGCGTGAAAACCTGATCAACTACCTTTGGAATGAATATGAACTGACCCCTGTGGCTGCCCGTGAATTGCGTAGAGAGGGCGAAGAGTTTGCCAGTCCCAGTCAGATCCGCGCTAAGACTCAGGAGTTAAAGAATGCCATCAAGGAGCTGGGCAATGTCAATGTGGGAGCCATCGAAGAATACAAAGAAGTATTTGAGAGATACTCCTTCTTAAAGACTCAGCACGACGACCTGATCCAGGCCAAGGAGTCTCTGGAGCAGATCATTGCGGAACTGGATGAGGGCATGCGTCGTCAGTTCAGCCAGAAGTTTGGTGAGATCAAGACTGAGTTTGACAAAGTATTTAAAGAACTGTTTGGTGGTGGACAGGGTACCCTGAGCCTGATCGAAGGCGAAGATATTCTGACAGCCGGTGTTCAGATCCTCGCCCAGCCACCGGGAAAGAAACTGCAGAACATGATGCAGTTGTCCGGTGGTGAGAAGGCTTTGACAGCCATCAGTCTGTTGTTTGCTATCCAGAACTTAAAGCCTTCACCGTTCTGTCTGTTGGACCCTCGCCCAGATTACAGTCTGAAATACCCGTATATTTTACAAAATCATAATTTTTAAGTAAATCTATAATACTTCTTATATCATTGACTTTATAAGCATCCTTTATAACTTCCTTAATT
>JAFYLG010000055.1 GCA_017537225.1 Lachnospiraceae bacterium | reverse complement strand
GTAAAAACCGGGAATGTCCTTGATGGGAAAACCGCTGGTCAGTACGATCTTATCCGTATGCACGAAAAATTCTCCATGGGGGGATCGAACTGACAGGGTGTGGTCTTTGAATTTGGTGACCTGGGAATGCTCGTAAATTCGGCAGGAAGGTGTACATGAATTCTGTACTGCTGCGACAGATAATGAGGACACTGTCGCAGATGTCGAGGATGTTTCTGTAGATAACGAGGATTCTGTTTCAGATGACGCGGATGCTGTTGTGGAGCATGGGCGATCTGTGTTAGAGGTAAGTCTATCTGCCATAGCATACAGAAACTTCAAAGGATGAAACTGGGTCTGATTCTCAAACTTTACAGCTCCGGCGATGGAAAATGGCAGCTCATGATCCAGAGTAAAAGAAGCCGGCAATCCCAGTTTGAGTGCACTTTCCGTCTCTTTTTTTAGGATGTCTGTATGGAGCGTGCTGTATAGATAGGAATTGCGGTCGCTGAAATCACAGTCGATATTCTCCTGGGTGATGATCTTGCGGTAAAGGCTGACCGCTTTTTGTTGTGTGCAGGCGTACTGACGGGCTCGTTCTCTGCCCAGCTGCTGTAGCAGTTTCGTATAGATCAGGCCGTGCTGACTGGTGATCTTGGCGGTGGTGTGACCGGTTTTTCCGTGGCCGATGTGATCCTGATCCAGGATGGCAACGGTGAGGCCGCTGTTTTTTAGAAAGTAAGCAGTGAGGATACCGGCCAGGCCGCCGCCTACGATGGCCACATCCACAGAGAGGGAGCGGTCTAGGGTTGGATAAGAAGGATGGTCTACGGTCTTTGTCCAGATAGATTCCAATGTGTGCATAAATACCTCCCAAAAGGATAGTCTTTTAGCTAGAGTATTGACAAACAACAGGAAAATAATCTGAGGGAATTCTGTAAAAAAAGATAGTAAAAATTTTGAAAATGCGGTATACTGGAGATGGTCTGTAAGACCCCATCCGAAGCATGAGAGAATTGACAGAATACCAAGGAGGAGTTTGTAATGTTATTTATATGTTATCCCAAATGCGGCACCTGCCAGAAGGCCAAGAAGTGGTTGGAGGCGCAGGGGATCGCTTATACGGAGCGCTTGATCCATCAGGACAATCCTACTTACGAAGAGTTAAAAGAGTGGCAGAAGCACAGTGATCTGCCGTTAAAGAAGTTTTTTAATACCAGTGGGCTGTTGTATAAGTCCATGCAGTTAAAAGATAAGCTTCCTCAGATGAGTGACGAGGAGCAGCTGAAATTACTGGCTACCGATGGTATGCTGGTAAAGCGCCCCATCCTGGTACTGGAGTCTGAGCAGGAGAGCAAGCCTGATAGCCAGCCTGGCAGCCAGGCTAAGGTGCTGGTAGGCTTTAAGGAGGCTGAGTGGGCAGCCATTTTGGCAGAGAAATAAGTTATGAAGATCATTATTTCACCCGCTAAAAAGATGACTTCTCAGGTGGAGTATCCGGCTCCCACGGGAAGCCCGGTATTTTTAGATCGCACCGAGCAACTGATGCAAAAGCTTCAGTCTCTGTCTTATGAAGAGTTAAAGAAGCTGTGGGTCTGCAACGATGAGATCGCTTCGCAGAATGTGGAGCGTCTGCAGCATATGGATCTGCAGACGGGATCTGCGGCGTTGGTTTCCTATGTGGGGATCCAGTATCAGTATATGGCGCCCCAGGTCTTTGAGGATGCCTATTACGAATATGTGCAGGAGCATCTGCGGATCCTGTCTGGGTTTTATGGGATCGTAAGACCCCTGGATCGGGTCACACCTTACCGATTGGAGATGCAGGCTAAGCTGGCTATGGATGGTCACCGCAATTTATACAGCTATTGGGGCGACAGTCTCTACCGCGAGCTGACACAGGATGACCACGTGATCCTGAATCTGGCGTCTGGAGAGTACAGCAAGTGTATTCAAAAGTATCTGACATCAGAAGATACCTTTATCACCTGTACTTTTGGTCAGTTGGTGGATGGCAAGGTCAAGGAAAAAGGTGTCTATGTGAAGATGGCCCGAGGCGAGATGGTCCGCTATCTGGCAGAGATCGGTGCCCAGAGTCCGGAAGCAGCCAAAGGTTTTGATCGATTGGGATTTCACTATGAAGAGTCCCTGTCTGATGCCAGCAACTATGTATTTTTGATGGAGTGATCCATCGGCTATCATATTTTATTTTAATGATGATCAATCAAAGGAGGAATCAACTATGTCAACCCCTACTCCCCATAATGCAGCAAAGCCCGGCGATATCGCCAAGTTAGTTCTGATGCCCGGTGATCCCCTGCGTGCTAAATTTATCGCAGAGACCTACCTGGAGAATCCTGTTTGCTTTAACACTGTTAGAAATATGCTGGGTTATACCGGTACCTACAAGGGTCGCCCCGTATCTGTCATGGGCGGCGGCATGGGTATGCCTTCCATCGGTATCTATTCCTACGAGCTGTTTAACTTCTACGATGTCGATGCCATCGTTCGTATCGGTTCTGCCGGTGCGCTGGCTGAAAATGTAAAGGTGCGCGATGTAGTGATCGCTCAGGGCGCCTGCACCAACTCCAACTACGCGCATCAGTACAAGCTGCCCGGTACCATTGCTCCTATCGCCGACTTTGGTCTGCTGCGCAAGGCGGTAGAGATCGCTGAGAGTAAGGGTGTAAATCCTATCGTAGGTAACCTGCTGTCTTCTGATACCTTCTACAGCGCAGATGAAGACTGCAACCAGAAGTGGAGAGACATGGGCGTGCTGGCGGTAGAGATGGAGGCTGCGGCTCTGTATCTCAATGCCATCCATGCCAAGAAGAAGGCTCTGTGCATCTGCACCATTTCCGATCACATCTTTACCGGTGAGTCTCTGTCTGCCATGGATCGTCAGGTATCCTTCCACGAGATGATGGAGATCGCTCTGGAACTGGCATAAGACAAAGAGAGATTCGTCAGCGGCATGGATCCTCGTGCTGTATAGGGAGATTGCAGTGAAAGATAACAAACGCTATCACAATGACGAAAATCAATTGAGAGAAAACGGCGGCTGTCAGGGGCTCTACCCTGATGGCCGTCCTTACTATACCCTAAATCAGTATATTCGAGAGCATTTTGGGCATCGTCTGCAAAAGTTATCTATGGATGGCGGTATGAGCTGCCCCAATCGGGACGGCACCATCAGTTATGGAGGTTGTGTGTTCTGCAGTGCCGGTGGCAGTGGGGATTTTGCGGCAGATCGTTGTCTGTCTGTGACAGAGCAGCTGGAACAGGCCAAGGCACAGGTGGCAGGCAAGGTGTCTGAGAGAAAGGCAGCCTATATCGCTTATTTCCAGGCATATACCAACACCTATGGTCCCATTGAGTATCTGGAGAAGATTTTCACCGAGGCCATGGCGGATCCGGAGGTGGAGGTGCTGTCTATCGCCACCCGCCCCGATTGCCTGGGGGAGGATGTTTGCAGGCTGCTGGATCGTCTGTCTGAGAAGAAACCGATCTGGGTGGAATTGGGCTTGCAGACTATGCACGAAGAGACGGCTGTTCGCATCAACCGTGGTTATCCGTTATCGGTATTTGAGGAGGCGGTCCGTCGACTGAAAGCGGGCGGTCATACGGTCATCGTCCATGTGATCCTGGGATTGCCGGGGGAGACGAGAGAGCAGATGGTGGAAACGGTTCGATACTTAGGCAGACTGGGGATCGACGGGATCAAACTGCAGCTGCTTCATGTGCTGCGGGATACCAAGCTGGCCCAGTGGTATGAGGAGGGACGGTTTGCGGCCTTGACAAAGGAAGATTATTTTTCCATCGTGGGAGATTGTCTGAGTGTACTTCCCAGAGAGGTGGCGATCCATCGTATCACCGGTGATGGGCCTAAGGATCTGTTGATCGCGCCCCTGTGGAGTGGTCACAAAAAGGCAGTGCTCAACGAACTGCATCATTATCTGAAGGAACATCAGGTGGTGCAGGGGAGCGCAGTCGTGAATGGTGAAGCAACACTGCGTTGAAAGGAATGACATAGTGTGAAGAAAGAAAAAACAGAGAAATCTTTAGAAAAAGAGTTTTGGTGGGATCGTAAATTAAAGATTCAAACCGTGGGTCGTGATGATTCCATGGAGGATGTCTACCATCATCCTTATGAACCGACACCCTACTGCGTATTGGAGCGCTTAGCGGAGAGTGGATATATCCAGCGAGATAATACCGTAGTGGATTATGGCTGCGGCAAGGGACGGGTAGGTTTTTTCTTGCAGAAAGAGTTAGGCTGTGATTCCATCGGAGTAGAATTTGACGAGAACACCTGTCAGCAGGCTCAGGAGAATGTGCGGACAAGCGGTTGTGACAATGCTGTGACGTTTGTCTGTTCCGACGCGGCGGTGTATGAAGTCGTGGTGGGAGATCGGTTTTATTTCTTTAATCCATTTTCCGTAGAGGTGCTGCGGTCGGTGTTGGGCCGGATCCTGAATTCCTATTATGAGGATCCCAGGGAGATGCTTTTGTTTTTTTATTACCCGGATGAAGCGTATGTGGCTCAGCTGATGACCCAGCCGGAATTGCTCTTTGTAGATGAAATCGATTGCCGAGATTTGTTTGCAGGTATCGATGAGAGAGAGAAGATCCTGATTTTTGAAATGTGTGCATAGACTGGCAGAAAATGCCAGTCTATTTTTTTATCTGCGATCCATACTAAGAGCAGAAAGAGCGGTTGGGATCGAGGCAGAGAGTTTGGATCCTGTGTGATGTGAATGGATCATAGATTTGCTTAGGCTCGGCTGCTCTTTTTCTTTTAGGGGATCGCTTCTTTCTTGTTACGAGCGGTCCCCATTTTTATAGATTTATTCAGGAGGACATGGAATGAAATTAAAGGATAGATATCAAAGAAATCGAGGGGCGCAGGAGGTGACAGAGCCATCAGCATCTGTAGATCGTCAAGGGAAAAGTAGTTCATGGTCTGCAAAGAATGATACACGGAATAATACGCAGGATAATGTACAGAAGGATGCGGATGGCAGTGAGGATCAGGAAAACACCCGCAAGGAAAATGAAAAACTCAGCGATGAAAAGATAAGTGAGTACGGTCAGACTTTATTGGAAAACAATGACCGCAAACATAAGATCCATCTGCTGAGCATCGTGGGTGAGATCGAGGGGCATGAAAACTTGCCGTCAGGCACTAAGACCACCAAGTACGATCATGTGCTGCCACAGCTGGCCCAGATCGAGGACGACAAACAAATCGATGGGTTGCTGGTATTGTTAAATACCTCCGGTGGCGATGTGGATGCAGGATTGGCCATTGCGGAGATGATCGCTTCGTTGAGTATTCCTACGGTTTCTCTGGTGCTGGGAGGCAGTCATTCTATCGGAGGACCTCTGGCAGTGGCGGCAGACTATTCTTTTATCGTGCCCAGCGGTGCTATGATCATCCATCCGGTGCGCATGGGTGGTCTGGTCATCGGTGCGCCTCAGACCTATGACTATTTTAAACGGATCCAGGATCGCATCACCGGATTTATCGCCGATCACAGCCGGGCCAGTCAGCTGCGGTTGGAGGAAATGATGCTTAATACTGCCGAACTGACCAAGGATCTTGGCACCGTTCTCATTGGAGAGGATGCAGTGCGGGAAGGCCTCATCGATCAGGTGGGTGGGATCAAGGAGGCTCTGGGGAAGCTGTATGAGATGATTGAAAAAACGTCACCAAATAAGTGAGGGTGGAATACAGATACACAGTTGAAGATAATGAAAAATCATGATAAACTGATAAGAATAGATTCGGCGAAGGATTTTATTGTTTATAATTCTAAATAT
>JAFYLG010000054.1 GCA_017537225.1 Lachnospiraceae bacterium | reverse complement strand
GGTTTTGGCTCCCCATAATAGACCAGTACCTGAGCGCCCCCCAACCGATATCGCCCTGCTCCCTGCCTCTCTGTCAGCTGCACTACCTGCCCTGTGGGAGAGATCAGTTCCACCCCAAACTGGTCTACGTAAGATTTCCACAGTTGAATGGACAGCCCTGTCTCATAGATACCCACCGACAGTTCTACTACCTGTGACCCATCCCCTCCCGGCACAGGCTGGATCAACCGTCCTTCATAATGGCCAGCCCCAGCCCCCTCATTGCCGCTGCCGATGACGATCACGTTGGGAGAAAATCCTGCTGCCGTATCGATAAATGTTTCCAACAGGGAATCTCCATCGTGGGCCCCATAATTATTGCCGATGCTGATATTCACGGCCACCGGCCGCCCTAACTCTAAAGCCTTGCGCAGCACACGATCCAATCCCCGCATCAGCTGGGTGGTCCGCGGAAAGGAGCGAGGATCCGACGCGCCCAACTTGACGATCAAAAGCTCACTGTCAGGAGCCACCCCTCGATATCGCTCACTGCCTCCCGCTGCCACCCCTGCCACCGCCGTGCCGTGACCGGACAGATCTCTGGTGGGAACCAAATCATAGGGAGACTTTGCTCCGTTCTCCCCTTGTCGCAGAGCTTCATCGATCTCCTCCTTGGTAAACTCCCGGTCCAGTGTCTGATCCCACAGATACCGTATCCGACTGCTGCCATCACCGTAGCGAAATTCCGGCAAGGTCCAGTCGATCCCCGAATCCAGGACAGCGATCAAAATTCCTCGTCCATACAATTCACCCTTTCCTGCACCGACACTCTCAAAAAAATCCCCCTCTACCCCATTTCCTCTGACGGGCCACGGCCCCTGCTGCAGTTCCTCCACGCAGGACATGGCCCGACCGTTTTCCACCTGATATAAAAGATTCTTTGGTTTTTCCACATACTCTACCTGTTCCAGCATTGCCAGTGTGGAGATCTGCTCCCTCGTGGTCCACACGATGGCATATCCCCCCAATAATGGTTCTATGGTAGTATCCGGCAATGCCCGGATGGCATCCACATCGCCGTGATAGCGGATGATCAGCTCCCAACGCTCCGTCATGCCATTTCCCGACTCACTTCCTGTCCCATTCACTCCCACCCCCAGGATCTGACTTTGCTGTCTCTCCTGAGGAGTTGCCTCCAAAGACAGATTCAGCAGATTTTCTAACTTTTGACTTCCGTTCATATTTCTCCCATACCAAATCAATGACTTCTAACATATGGTATGGAAGCATCCATCTTCCAATACAAAAAACACCGCTTATCACAGAAAGCCTCTGTAAAAAGCGGTGTTTTACTCTTTTATTTGATTCTTTTTCTAATCAGACTATGTTTCTCTCACAGAAAAGAGGGATGTCTCTTAGCGCTTCATGGTCTTGCCTTCACCACACAGAGCCTCAAAGTCAGCGGTGAAGCGAGCCACACGGGCGGTGGTCAGATCGTTCTTCAGCATGCCTTCCAGAACCTCGGGAACGGCAGTAATACAGGTGATACCATGAGCAAACAGCTCCTGTACCTGATAGGTGTTCTTAAAGCTTGCAGCCAGAACCTGACACTCCAGACCCTGATTGTCAAAAGTCTCCTGGATGGTCTTGGCAAACTTCATACCGTCCATACCTACGTTGTCGATACCATTTACGTAGGGAGCTACAAAAGCAGCACCGGCATGGGCAGCCAGAGTAGCCTGGATGGGATTGTAGATGGCGGTAGCAGTTACGCGAACACCCTCAGAAGCCAGGATCTTAATGGCCTTTAAGCCCTCACGGGTCACAGGGATCTTGATGCAGGTGTTGGCACCCAGAGCAGCCAGCATGTCGTAAGCTTCTGCTACGATGTCCTCAGCCTTCAGAGAGATGACCTGAGCGTGCAGATCGGCATCGGAACCGATAAACTCACGGATCTCCTTCAGGGTCTCATAAGGATCACGGCCGGCAGCGGCAATGATGGTAGGGTTGGTAGTTACACCGTCCAGGGGAAAATACTCATACAGTTCTTTGATCTTCTCAATACCAGCGTAATCGATCAGCAGTTTCATACTTCAAATCCTCCAATTATTTTCTTTTGTAATATCTTATCACAGTTTCTTATCAAGGCTTCCATTCCGGTGCATCGTAGGAACGATGGCCGAAAATCGCAGTACCTACACGGATGATGGTCGCGCCCTCAGAAATAGCCGTTTCAAAATCATCGGTCATGCCCATGGAAAGCTCTTTCATCTCCACACCAGGCAGATTTAACAAGGCCAGATGATCTCTCAGCTCTCTCATGCGGCGGAAATAAGGGCGATTCTCCTCCTCATCTCCGGGAGGTGCCACAGTCATCAGTCCCTGCACTTTAACTCGATCCAGGGTAGCTACCTGACGCAGCAGTTCTTCGGCCTCCTCAGGGGCCACACCGCCTTTGCTCTCCTCCCCGCCGATGTTGATCTCCAACAGTACGGGCACAGTGGTCTGCTTCTTTTCTGCTTCCTTTTGAATGGTCTCTGCCAGTCGCAGCGAATCCACGGAGTGGATCAGGCAGACAGGACTGCCTACCAGATATTTTACCTTGTTGCGCTGCAGGCCACCGATCATATGCCAACGGTTATCCCCAGGGATATCCTCCATCTTGCGGCACAGATCCTGCACTTTATTTCACCAAAATCACGCACACCGATCTCCATCAACTCACGGATCAGTTCCTCCGGCTTGGTCTTGCTGACCGCCACCAGAGTCACATCCTCACGACGGCGACCTGCCTTCTCACAGGCAGCCGCCACACGGGCATCGATGGCTCTATAATTTTCCTGAATCATAGTTCTTCCTTACGATTTCTTTTCTATTGGGACATCCATGGACTTCCATTCTTATGTCTTCCACTGCCCTTTCAACAGACCTGTAACATATTTTGGAAAATCATTTTCTGTCCTCTATTATCTTAACGGCCCATCTTCATAAAGTCAATAGGAGAAACCGCTGGAAAGAGGGCCCAACTTTCCCTTCTCCCCTTGCATTTTTCACGAGAATTTGCTACAGTGTAAGTAACGTCGGTGCATCTGCGCCACAGGCCCGCCCGGCGTTACCAACACATTTTAGAAAGAATGAGGGTAATACAATGGGAATGGACAATTACAACGACGAGCACGACACTATCACTCTGACTTTTGAGGATGGCACCGAGGCTGAATGCCTGGTATGGGGCTTTGTAGAAGTAGACGGCAAGAGCTACATCTCTCTGCTGCCCATGGAGCAGGTTGACGAAGAGGAAAGCGGCTGCTATCTGTACCAGTACGATGAGGACGAGGATGGCGCTCCTATCCTGGGCTACATCGATGACGATGCTGTACTGGACAAAGTTGTTGAGGAGTTCGACAAGCTGTTCGAAGAAGAAGCTGACGAGTACGACGAGGTTGTAACCGAGGAATAAACTTCATGTGATTCTAATGTCTTTTACGACATTACCATAAAAGGGCTGACCCAAACGGGTCGGCCCTTTTTCGTTCTCACTCCACTCCCAGCATACTGCACAATACATCTGCCGCCATATCTGACACCGCCTCCAAACTCAGTGGCAGCTTGCCATGAAACCAGTCTCTGTATAATGCAATGGCTCCACCGGTGCCAAAACTGATCATGAAAATATAATAGTCGTGATCCATATCCGATACTCTGTCTTCATATTCCAGCAAAAAATCCATCAATAATCGACGCAACTGCTCCATGATGGCTTCACCGATACCGGAAGTCAGAGCTTTTCGATAGAAATCCAGATTTTCAGACAACATTTCGTTGACATGAGCAAAGATCAATCGGGGATTAAACCGATTGTCCTCTGTCATACTATTCTCCACCATATCTTTGATGATCTGCATATGCTCCTCCAGAATACCTCGGATCAGTTCTGGGATCCCGGCATAATGAGCATAAAATGTGCCTCGATTGATGTCCGCCATTTTTACCACGTCGGTCACTGTGATCTTGTCCGCCGCCTTCACCTGCAGCATATCTGCGAAGGCCTGCTGGATCAGTCTGCGGGATCGGATCGCGCTTCGATACTCTGCTTTTGCCATAATTTTTCCTCTTTTTTTCACAGCAAAAATCCTCTGTCTCTATACGAATTTTTGCTGGAATTTTGTATAAATCTTATATGTTCTGTTGGATTTTGCACATCCTATATTGATTTTAAATATTGCATCAAATCTTCATCTTTATTATAATAGATAAAAGTTCAAAATTCAACACTTGTATGTCTTTATACATGTATTATAAGCTCATTTCGCTTCTCAAGGAGGTCCCTTATGGAATCCAAGCCCAAGAAAAATAAAATGGAAAAAATGGCCACCTTCATCGTGGATAAACGCCATCTTTTCTTTATTTTGTATTTGTTTGCACTGATTTTCAGTGTGATCGCCATCCCCTGGACCAAGGTAGAAAACGATATCACCACCTACCTGTCGGACGATACAGAGACAAAACAGGGTCTGATAGTCATGAGCGACAGCCTGATCACCAACGGAACTGCTCGCATCATGCTTTCCAATGTGACTTATGAGACCGCTCTGCACCTGCAGGAACAGATGGCGGATTGTGTCGGTGTCAGCATGGTGGATTTTGATGATACATCGGCTCATTACAAAAACGCCTCTGCTCTGTTTGAAGTTTCCTTTGCCGGAGAAACCACCGATCCTGACTCTGTTCTGGGCATGGAGCAGATCCGTCAGTTGCTGGCTCCTTACGATGCCTCCATCGACACACAGATCGGTTTTGACGAGATCGCCCAGCTGACCACGGAGATGGGCAGTATCCTGCTGGTCGGTGCCGGCATCATGTTTATCGTGCTGGTACTTACTTCCCGATCCTATGCAGAGATCCTGGTGTTCTTATGTACCTTTGGTGTTGCTGCCATTTTAAACCTTGGCACTAACTTTGTCTTTGAAAAGATCAGCTTTATCTCCAACGCGGTTACTGCCGTACTACAGCTGGCCTTGGCAGTAGACTATGCCATTATCCTTTGCCACCGTTTCTCCGATGAGCACGAGACTCTGGCTCCCAGAGAAGCCTGTATCGCCGCCTTATCCAAAGCACTGCCGGAGATCTCCGCATCCTCATTGACTACCATCAGCGGCCTGGCTGCCATGGGCTTTATGGAATTCCGCCTTGGCATGGATATGGCCATGTGCCTGGTGAAGGCCATCGCCTTCAGTCTGCTGACGGTATTTACGTTGATGCCCGGCTTTTTGATGCTCTTTAGCAATCTGATCGACAAGACTAAGCATAAAAAGTTGCTGCCCAAGGTCAATTTTATCGGCAAGTTTGCCGTAGCCACCCGTTTTCTGGCCTTACCTGTCTTTGTGGTAGCACTGACAGCCGGCTTTCACTTTTCCAGCCAGTGCCCATTCTGTTATGACTACACCGACCTGACCACTGCCAAACAAAGTGAAATACAGGTGGCCTATCAAAAAATCAAAACCACCTTTGGCACCAGCAACATGGTGGCTTTAGTCGTACCTACCGGCAACTATGAGGCTGAACAGGCATTTCTGGCTGAGCTGGAAGCCCGTCCTGAAGTCAATTCTGTTATGGGTCTGTCCAACATCGAAGCCATGGATGGCTATGTCCTCACCGACAGTTTAAGCCCCCGTGACTTTTCCGAGCTAATCGGCCTGGATTATGAAGTAGCCCAGGCACTCTACACCGCCTATGCCGTCAGCGAAAGCCAGTACGGCGATATGCTGGGTGGTTTGGAAAACTATAAGATCCCCCTGTATGATCTGTTCATGTTTTTAAAAGGTAGTATGGATGATATGAATATCTCACTGGATAGTATCATGGGTGACTCTGCCGATATGCTTGGCCAGCTGGAAACTGCCCAGGCATCTCTGCGTTCCGATGATTACAGCCGTATGGTGGTATATCTGAATCTCCCCATGGAGAGCAAAGCGACCTTCGCGTTTCTGGATACCATTCATGAGATCGTGGACCCCTACTATCCCGGACAGGGCGTCTATATTTTGGGCAATTCCACCAGCTGTCGTGATTTGTCATCGTCCTTCAGTACTGACAACGTTGTCATTAGCCTGCTGTCCGCCTTCTTCGTAATTTTGATTCTGCTGTTTACCTTTAAGTCCGCAGTCCTGGCAGTCTTACTGATCGGTGTGATCCAGACCAGTATCTGGCTGAATTTCTCCATCAATACCTTTACTGGGATCCCGCTGTACTTCATCGGTTATCTGACGGTAACCGCCATCCAGATGGGCGCCAATATCGATTACGCCATCGTGCTCTCCAGTCATTTCCTGGAAAACAAAAAACATATGTCTCCCAAGGAAGCCATCGTGGAAGCTGTCAACGAAGCCTTCCCCACCATCTTTACTTCCGGATCCATCCTGACCGTAGCCGCCTATCTGGTAGGACAGATGACCTCCCAGCCGGTCGTAGCCATTATGGGAACGGTACTTGGCCGAGGCACTTTTATTTCCATTCTGATGGTATTGTTTGTACTTCCTCAGCTGCTGGTTCTCTTTAGCGGCCTGATCGACCGCACCAGTTTCAAGGTCAAAACGTTAGAGTTGCCCACCCGTGAAGCCACCGGAACCATGGCCATCCAGGGCCATATCCGCGGCCATGTAAACGGCTATATCGAAGCCGATGTAAGAGGCGTGCTCCACGGTAAGCTGGATGCCAGTGTGGCGACCGGAACCACCGTCAACATAACGGAGGATCAAGATTTCGATGCATCCGATGAAACAATTCAGGAGAAAGGAGGCGAGAACCATGCGTAAACACAAACTGATAATACTCTTTCTTTCCGCCTGCCTGATCCTCTCCTTCCCTGCCGATCTGTCCTATGCAACAGAAAATGAAGAAATCACATACATAGAAACCATTCGCCTATCTACCGTCGAGGATCTGTTGACACTGGCTGAAAGCTGTCGTCTGGACACCTGGAGCCAGGGCAGGCAAATCGTTCTGGAAAACAATATCGATTTGACCGGAATCACCTTCTATGGCATCCCTACTTTTGGCGGCACGTTTGAAGGTAACGGCCATACGATCAGCGGACTTACCCTCACCAAAGAGGGAAATGTACAGGGCCTGTTCCGTTATCTCCAGTCCACTGCCATTGTACAGGACCTGGATGTAGAAGGTCACATAGAACCAGAAGGCACCAGCAGTATTCTGGGTGGTCTGGCAGGTAATAATGCCGGCACTATCCTGCGATGCACCTTCAAAGGTCAGATTTCCGGTACAGACCGTATCGGAGGACTGGTGGGAAATAATGAAGTCACCGGTATCCTGGAAAACTGTACCGTGTACGGCAGCATTCAGGGCAGTCACTTCGTAGGTGGCCTGGCCGGTAACAACCATGGTGTGATCCGCTACTGCTGCAATCGTGCTGAGGTCAATACCACTTCTGCCGGAAACAGTATCGCACTGGAAGACATTACACTGGAAAACATCGCAAACTCGGAAGCGGCTTACACCACCACCGATATGGGCGGTATCGCAGGTACCAGCAGCGGTGTGATTCGGGGTTGTATCAACCATGGCAATGTGGGCTACCAAAGTATGAGCTATAATGCCGGCGGCATTGTAGGAAGCCTCACCGGATATCTTGTAGACTGTGAAAACTATGGCACGATCCATGCCCGTAAAGATGTGGGCGGTATCGTAGGCCAGCTGGAGCCCGGCAATGCCATCCAGTATAGTGAAGATACGCTGCAGATCCTGAGCGGACAGATCGACACGTTGAGCAGTCTGGCCAATCGCACCAGTTCCCATGCCAACAAAGCCAGCAAGGAACTGGAAAGCCAGTTGTCTATCCTTCGGGAGCAGGGAAACGATGCCCGCAGCGCAGCACAGATTTTGTTGGAACAATATGCCAACGATAATTTTGATCCCGATCAACTGGATCCAGACAACTTTGATCCCGATGATTTCGACCCTGATCAATGGGATCCCGACAACTTCGATCCTGACCAATGGCGGCCCAAAGACCCTTCCGAAGTGGATCCCGACACCGTGACTGCTGCCCGCAATGATTTATCCAGCAGTTTAAACGATTTATCCGGTACCCTGGATAGTCTGACCGGTTCTATGAGTTCCACACTGGGTACCCTGACCGGCGATATCAACGCCATGACTGATCAGTTCCAGACCATTTCTTCTACGCTAAACAATGCCGAAGAGGATCTGGGATTTACCATGACGGACATTTCCGATCTGGATACTGCGGCAGATACCATCAGTAAAATTGATTCCTGCCACAATTATGGTCTGGTCCACGCTGACCAAAACGGCGGTGGCATTGCCGGAACCATCGGTCTGGAAAATGACCTGGATCCCGAAGAAGACGTGACCTTCCGCGGAGATCAATCCCTCAACATGGTCTATGAGACTCGTGCCGTCATCCGTGACTGCCAAAACCATACCACCCTTTCCATTAAAAAATCCAACGGAGGTGGTATCGTTGGCACCATGAGCATGGGCGCTGTTTTGGACTGTGTCAATCTCGGTCAGATCGATGCCGAAGCTGCCCAGTCCATCGGCGGTATCGCCGGTTCCAGCAATGGCAGTATTCGCCGCTGCGATGCCAAATGCACCATCCACGCTCACTCCCAAATCGGTGGTATTGCCGGCTCCGGCTCCACCGTCACAGACTGTCGTACCCTGGTGCATATCCAGGGAGATGGTCCTGAGATCGGCGCCATCCTGGGTAGTTCTGATACTGCCATGTCCCTGCAAGCCAGTCTTTTAGACAGCCAGCGTTCCATTGTATCAAACTACTATCTGCCGGCTGGTCAGGACCTTGGCGCCGTGGACGGCATCAGCTACGACGGTTGTGCTCAGCCCATGACATTGACTGATTTTCTCGCCATAGAAGAACTGCCCGACTACTTCACCACCATGACCATTCGCTTTGTGGCAGATGGGCAGGAAGATATCACATTCCAGATCCCTGTAGGTGAAGCATTGCCCATTGATCAGATCCCTGCGGTTCCCACCGTGGGACTTCACAATGGTCAGTGGGATCAGCTGGCGGATGCCGATCTGTCTTCCATCTGGTATGATCAGACCTTTACTGCCGTTTATGACCCCTACGATCAAACCCTGCAGACAGAAAACATTCGCGAAAACGGTCTGCCCATCCTGTTGGCAGAAGGCGATTTCCCGAACGGTGCGGTCCTGACTGTGGAAGCCACCGCTAAAACACCCTCCCTTCCAGAGGGAGCCACACTGCTGGAAAGCTGGCAGATCACTCATACTGCAGAATCTGAACTGATCCTTCACTATCTGCCCACAGACACCGCATTGGAAGATGTAGAGTGTATCCATGTTTATGTCCAGGACGCAAACGGCACCTGGACCAAACGAGACACCACGATCGATGGACGCTATCTGATTTTTGGTATGGCGCAAGATGAAACCGTTTTCTGTACCATGCAAATGCCGGTAGACTATACCCCCTACTATCTGGCTGCCTGTGGCGCAGGAATTTTGATCACAGCGATCCTCATCACCTGTACCGTCAAAAAAATGCGCCGAAACAAGAAAGCTGCTTCTATTACAGATGAGACCGTATAATATAGCAAAAAAAGAGCCCGTGGATCCATGGGCTCTTTTTTGATTGATCAGCGCCTTCCCAGACGCTCTCGCCAGTTCTTTTTCTTTGGTTCCTCCTGCCCCAGCTCTGCCTCGATGACAAAGCGAGAAACGCTCTGAGGACGATGGAAGCGCTCCCTGGTCCAACTGATATGCAGACGCTCCTTGGCACGAGTCATAGCCACATAAAACAGACGACGTTCTTCCTCGATCCCCTCGGGGGAGTCTGCCCGCTTGTAAGGTGTCATTCCCTCATTGGCATCCACAATAAATACGATGGGAAATTCCAGTCCTTTGGCGCCGTGCATGGTCATAAAGTGTACTCCTGTCGGCATATTGGCTTCCGCGTCTTTTAGCATCCCCTCTGCTGCCGCCTGACTCTTCCCATCTGTCCTCGTAGCGCTGTGGCCTCCGCCCTGTTGCATCTTTTCCACATAGGCCAACCACTCCAGCCCCGTGCGGCAGCCGTCGGCTGTCTCCTGCAACTGCTCGGCGATCTCCTGCAACCGCCCCTCACCGCTCTTATCATTCTCTTCCAGATAATCATCATAGCCCATATAGCGTCGCAAGTGACTCAGTCCCGCATAAGGTGGTGACTTGCGCAACAATGTCATGTCATAGGACAGATGATCCAGGGTGTCGATTCTCCGACGGTCATCGTTATAATATTCAAAGAGGTCGTCCAGGGTCACTGGCTCCTGTCCCAGGGCACTGCGACTAAAATATCGCTCCGGATGACTGATAACTCGCAGCCAATCAGCCCGCTTGGTACTGCCGTTGGCCGCCGCCAGATAGGCACAAAAATCCTGACAGATCCAGTGATGAAAAGGCCCTCCGGTGGTTCCCTTGACCTGCACAGGGATCCCCCGCGTCTCCATCAAGCGCAGCAATTGGGCCGGATTGCGATTGATACGGTAGAGAACTGCCATGTCCTCATAGGGTACACCGGCAGCGTGGTAGCTTTGTATCCGGTCAATGACAGCTTCGTTCTCCTCCAGAAGGCTGGGATATTCCTCTACAGTGATCGTCACTTTTTCTGCATCCGAAATCGTTTTTGCTGCCAGGATCTTTTTTGACAAACGATCCCTATTCTCTCCGATCAGCTTTCCTGCCGCTTTTACCACCGCCTCCGGACAACGATAATTGATATTTAGTAAATATTGTTTGGCATCGGGATACACTGCCAGAAAATCCCGCAGTCGTTCCGGCGCTGCCCCGCGAAAGCCATAGATGGACTGATCATCATCTCCCACCACCATGATGTTATTCTGAGGAGCCGCCAGCAATTGGGCCAACCGGCACTGGATCAGGCTGCTGTCCTGATACTCATCGATCAGTACAAACTGACACCGTTCCTGCCAGATCTCCAAAATGTCCCGTCTCTCCTCAAACAAATGAAGACACCGCAGCAGCATATCATCAAAATCCAGTTTTTTACGCTGGATCAACAGATCCTGGTATCCTCGATACAACACAGAAAATTCTTTGGAAGTACAGCTGAGAGGATGAAAATCCTCCGGTTCCATGGCATTGCCCTTCACATCGCTGATCTCCTTCAGCACCTCCTGATACCAGCCTTCCCGGTCATGATAGATACCTACACCACGAGATACCTCCTCAAGCAATGCATACTTTTCCTCTCCCCGCAGCACACTGGAGGCATCATAGCCGCCACTGTAGCGCAGGATCTGGAAAAATGCAGAATGAAAAGTGCCAAAAAGGACCTGACGGGCCGTCAACAAACTCTGTTGTGCCTCTGATGAACCACGAGAAACAGCCCACGCCTCCTCTGAGGATACCTGAGCCATCTTTTCTTCGATTCTCTTTAAAAATCGCTCCCGCATCTCCACGGCAGCTGCTCTTGTGAAAGTCAGCACCAGAATATTTCTGGCTGGAACCCCCTGCTCCAGTAGGCGACAGATTCTCTCTACAATGACAGTCGTCTTGCCGGAGCCTGGGCCGGCCAGCGTCAGGCAGGGCCCGGTAAAATGGGCGATGGCCTGACGTTGTGCCTCATTGAATTGTTTTTTCATAGATTTACTTACTTTACTCCACGTTAATGGTAGCACTGACCGTCTGTCCGCCTACCGTTACCGTGATGGTAGCGGTCCCTGTCTTATGGGCCGTGCAACCAATAAACAAACTGCCGAATGCAGAATCCTCTGATGCATCACTGGACATGATGGGATTGCGACTGCTGATAGACAATACTGACGAATCACTGACCTGGACATATGCGCCCTTTAACAGTTCATATAATTCCATGGTAGTATATCCTTCTCCCATCGCATTGACAGTCACATTGACATAGGATTCCAAGTCTACCGTTTGATCCACATTGTTGGAAGCCACCCACACGGTCAGTTCTTTTACCTGGGAGGTTTCTTCTTCGGTGGTTTCCTCCTCCGTCGTCTCCTCTTCCTCGGTCTCTTCTTCCTCGGTAGCCTTTTCCGTCTCTTCGTTAGACTCTTCCGTAGATGCCTCTGTATTGTTCTCTACTGTGGATCCACTGACTGTGCCATCCCATTTATAACCTATAATACTGATATCTCTGTCCAAAGGAATATTCTCTACAGGGAAGAAACTGCCTCTGTAGGTACAATTACGAACCGAACCACCATGCATAGAGCCGATAATACCACCGCCATCTGCATTCACATGGATCCTGCCACTATTGACACAACCATCTACCTGACAGTTTTCAGTATATCCCCCAATGCCGCCAGTTGCATAATTTCCCCAGATGGTACCACTATTTTTGCATTTTTCAAAGTTACTTTCTGTGGAAATACCGGCAATGCCACCATTGCAGCCGCCGCTATTCCGGATTTCTCCATAATTCTCACATTCTGTGAAATGGCAACTTTGAGAAGTACCAGCAATTCCACCAAACCAGCTATTTGTTCCAGAAACAGGACGATTCCACACAGTTCCTCCATTGGAACAACTACGGAATATGGAACGATAAGCCTGACCTACCATTCCTCCAGTATAATATTCGCCACCAATATAACAATCTTTTGTATGGCAATTTTCAAAGACAGAATCTTCTGCCTTCATAGAAAACGCGCCTGCGGACACACCCTTGATCAACGACTGGGAAATCGTCAAATTGGATATGGTGGCATGAGACACTTTATGAAACAGTCCTACATAAATCTCATTATCCAAATAATTGGGTTGCTTATCATTGGCAGTTGCATTCGTATGAGTCGTCTGGCACAGTCCACGAATCGTATGTCCCTGACCATCAAAATGTCCGGAGAACTCTAAAATACTAATGAAATTTGTCTCATAGTTCTTCTCCGGATCCCAACGTGTCCATTTATCCGTATCGCCTAGAACAAGGTCTCTCTCTAATACGAAATAACAGTCCTTAAATGTCTCTCCATAATAAGACAATTCTGACATTTTGCGGAGGTTCTCTTCTGTGGCAATGCGGTAAGGATCCTCCTTGGTTCCGCTACCACCAGCAAAACAGCCGGCCAGATCTCTTGCCAGTTCTACTTTCAAAGACACTCCACCATCCTCTGAGATAGACACTGGCACTGTTCTAGACTGATAACCAGGAGCACTTACGATCACCTCATAATCAAATGCGGCTACATCCTTTTTCAAGATCTGTCCTTCTTTTACCTGAAGATGAAACAGTTCTTCTTTCGCACCTTTTTTTACAAAGCAGGCCTCTGCTTCCAAACGTTTTCCTTCTGCATTGACCACTTCCAGAAGAATTTCACCATTTTCTACCAGACGGGCATCTCTTCTACCGGCCCAG
Source organism: Lachnospiraceae bacterium (assembly GCA_017537225.1). Classification (GTDB taxonomy): domain Bacteria; phylum Bacillota; class Clostridia; order Lachnospirales; family Lachnospiraceae; genus RGIG7193. The sequence goes on along the minus strand of JAFYLG010000054.1, from coordinate 5,240 downwards.
AACAACTGAGCATCTCCCGTCGGATAATCTTCAAGGCCGTCATACATGTTTACGGAGTCTATGTCGCCGTACCACTTTCGAGCAACAGCAAACGCTTCTACCGCCGTAGGATAAGTACCGGGAGATGAACTGTAGAACATATCGCTCATAATACGAAGCACTTCTGTCATTGCAATACCATACCCAGTCCGAGGCGATTCCTTAAAGCCAAAAAACACTTTCGCACCTTTATCCAAAAACACATTTGCCAACACGTTATCTTGCATAGAATGACAGGCGCCCACATAGATGACAGCATCTTGCAAAGCATTTTCTTCCAGATAAAACTCCCAAAAAGCCGGTGTCACTCCATAGGTTTTCGCTTGGTTCGGCACACTCATTTCGCACAAATATCCTTCATGGATTTCCCGATAAAATCCCATATCTCGTTCATCCGTCCGCACAATACCTGTATCCAAAGTAGCACCTATATCTGTCAAATATCCACCATGGCCCATCCAGAACAAGATTCCATGGGCTTCCATAGTTTTTAGACTTTTCAGTGTAATATTCTCTTGATTATACTGGTTACTTTCCTGATAACGATACTCCGGAATATTGGTGCAAATATCTGCAACTACTGTAGGTGAAAAACCGCCAGAACCAACTAACTCCGCATTATCCAACCATTCCTCAGTTTGATAAGAGACAATGTCCCATCCGGTCACAGGTCCCTGCGCAAAATCTGCTTTTGCCTGCAGCGGCATAATGCTTACGCTACAACCAGAGGCAACACCTGGCAGCCTGGCTATATACATGGAACCGGATCCGTGATTGGTTCTCATATACACATTGTCATCGTTTAATTCACAATAAGCAATTTCGCCTTTATCCTTTAATGTGCACAGATATTCATAGGCCTGCTGCAGAGCCGATCCCATCTGAGCAGGATCCATATATCCTTCTGCATCCTGGTAGGGAGAAAAGATTTCGTCGATTTTCTTATCTACCTTGTCCCATACCTTTTTGTCTTCTTGATATTGCTTTAATTCTCCTTTATTAAGCTGAGCAAAATCTTGCGCATGAATATCGGAGGATTCGTTCTCCTGCGATACCTCTCCCTGAGTAGAAGCTACCTCTTGATGCTCCACACTTTGCCCACGATCCGGTGTATTTGTCGTCTCCACTCGCTTCGGACGACCGCATTCCATAGTCTGAGTCACCAGCCATCCGGCGATTACCAGGATGATCAACGTCTTAATGTGGGTCTTCAGAGGCCATCTCTTTTTGATTTTTTCCACAGTCTTTCCATTGACCACACGACGAACTCGGTACATTTTCAAACCACTTTTTCTTCCCTTACGAGTCAAGTCCAAAGCCATCCAGGTGATCAGGAGTACAGGGATGGTTTTGAGTAAACGCAGCCACAAAGCAGAACGTGTCTTTTCCTTTTTTGCATCTTCTTTATCTTTCTTGGAATCTTCCTTATCTTTTTTAGAATCTTCTTTCGATTCACTCTTAGAATCTTCCTTGGAAGGTTCCTTAGTTTCCTTTTCTGGATCAGACTGCTCATTGTCAGACTGCTGATTTCCCTGCTGAGGGATACCTGTCTCCTGTCCTGCGGACAACTGATTGCCCTCCCACACAGTGATTCCTTCTGGAATATGTAATTCTTTCAGTGAAACAGCTCCATAAAAAGCATGAGAAGCCACCGTCTTCACGTTATTCGGCACAGTAAATTCTGCCCCGGCTCTTCCTGCAGGATAAGACTCCAGTACCGTACCGTCATTACTGTACAGTACGCCATCCACACTGGTATAAGGACTTCCCTCTTCGGCCAGGATCTCCTGCAGATACGGATTTCCACCGAAAGGACTGTAGTACAAATTATCTATTCCCGTTACAGACGCAGAAAGTGTAAAGCTACGATCTGTCTTGCCGACCGGATAAAGAAGCAATCTAAGATAACCACCCTGCATATTCTCATACAGGACATTGTCGATCACTTCAAAACGCTTGTTGTTTTCAATCACGATTTCCTGTAATGCTACGCAGCCGCGGAAACTTTCACTGGACAAATCTCTCAGATTCGATCCTATCACTACTTTTGTCAACTGAGCGCAATCTTCCAGCGCGTTGGAGCCCAGCTGTTTTACACCATTTCCCAAAAACAGTTCTTTGACGGAACTTCCTTTCAACGCCTGGCTTTCCACACGTTCCACCGGATAGCCATTGATCTCATCCGGGATCACTATGCAGTCAGCCAAGTCCTCATTGTATCCTGTCACATAAGCACACAGATAACCATCACTATCATAACAGCTATATACCAGGCCCTGTGTATCTTCCAGCACTTCCAGCAGTTCCCTGTATATTTCATGGGCTTTCCCCATTTGCGGCATACTGCTCCAAACCAATATCATTGCCACAACAATACTGATGATACTCTTTTTCCATCGCTTACATTTCTTCTTCATGAAATACCTCCGTTTATCGACTTTTTGCATTGCAGCCGATACGTTCATCCCCTGTTGTAGAGAAGATAAATTACGGCTGTACAGATAGTATACTGTACAGCCGTTTTTTTATTTTTTTGGAATTGTCAGTGATTAGCGGTTGCTCAGCTTCTCGATGGCAGCCTCCAGGCGCTTCAGAGACTCTTCCTTACCCAGTACGGACAGGATCTCGGTAGCGCCGGCAGGGGTCATCTGCTTGCCGGACAGAGCGGTACGGATAGGCCACATAATGAAGCCTACCTTGTAACCCTTTTCATCGCCGAACGCCTTCAGAGTAGCATACAGCGCATCGTTGGAGAAGTCCTCCTGTGCCTGCAGCAGAGGCAGTACCTCCTGTAACAGTGCCAGAGAGTTTTCCTCGTTGGTCTTCATCTTCTTGTGAGTGTACATGGAGCAATCGTACTCAGGTACAGCCTCAAAGAAATCTACATGATCCTTGATATCGGTGAATACCTCGATACGGGTCTTTACCATCTGAGCGATGGTGCGCAGATCCAGATCCTTGGTGATCACTTCCTTCAGATAAGGCTCAGCCATCTCATAGAACTTGTCAAAATCCATGGCCTTCAGATACTCGCCGTTCATCCACTTCAGCTTGGTATAGTCGAATACGGCAGGAGACTTGGACATGTGGCTGTAATCAAACTTAGCAATCAGCTCCTCCAGAGACATGATCTCCTGGTTGTCCTCAGGACTCCAGCCCAGCAGAGCTACGAAGTTTACGATGGCCTCAGTTACGAAGCCCTGCTCCAGCAGATCCTCGAAAGAGGAATGACCACAGCGCTTGGACAGCTTCTTGTGCTCCTCGTCGGTGATCAGGGGGCAGTGTACATATACAGGAACTTCCCAGCCAAAAGCATCGTACAGACGATTATACTTAGGGGAGGAAGACAGGTACTCATTACCGCGAACTACGTGAGTGATACCCATCAGATGGTCATCTACAACGTTAGCAAAATTATAGGTAGGGAATCCGTCGGACTTGATCAGGATCATATCATCCAGTTCTGCATTGTCTACGGTGATATCGCCATAGATATCATCGTGGAAGGTGGTAGTACCGGTATTGGGGTTGTTCTGACGAATAACATAGGGCTTACCTGCTGCCAGGTTAGCCTCTACTTCTTCCTTGGACAGATGCAGGCAGTGCTTGTCATATACGGTGATCTCCTTGCCGGCAACCTCAGTACGCAGGGACTCCAGACGCTCCTTATCACAGAAGCAGTAATAAGCCTCACCCTTTTCTACCAGCATCTTGGCATACTCCAGATAAATACCGCTGGCCTGACGCTCACTCTGTACATAGGGGCCGCAGCCGCCGTCCTTATCAGGACCTTCGTCATGGATCAGACCGGTCTTTTCCAGGGTACGATAAATAATATCCACAGCACCCTCTACCAGACGCTCCTGGTCGGTATCCTCGATACGCAGCAGGAAATCGCCGTTCTCATGCTTGGTGATCAGGTAAGCATACAGGGCAGTACGCAGATTACCTACGTGCATTCTGCCGGTGGGGCTGGGGGCAAAACGTGTTCTAACTTTGCTCATAATGTTTCTCCTTATCTTGGGCTGTCTGAATCTCGAGTTCGAAAAACAGACAGTTTTACAACATACTCTAACTAGATTATCATACACATATTTTGCAAAATTGTCCAGTTCAAAAAGCAGTTCTTTTTAAATTAAAAAGCTCCTTGAAACAAAGATTGATTCAAGGAGCTTTCTTTCATTCATTTATGATGCCAACAGACCGTTTCCACACAGTCTCATCGCCATATACTATTTACAGAGCACGAGCAGCCAGGTTACCGGCAGTGATAGCCTCAGCAATGTTCCAAGGCAGCTTGCAGTCACCAACAGCTACAGCCTTGTCGCCCAGGCCTTCGATCAGAGCGGTGTTAGGCAGCATATCGGAAGCATCGATGATGGTATCGCAGGCGAAGGTGGTCTCAGCACCGGTCTCACCAAATACGGTGATCTCGCCATCGCCAACCTTGGTGATCTTAGCGTTAGGCCATACACGGGTGCCTCTAGCGTACAGCATAGGCTTGATGAAGGTCTTAACCCAGTTGGAATGACCCTTCTCCAGCTTAGCCAGAGGTTCGTTGGTAACGATATTTACATGCTTGCCCTGAGCCAGCAGATACAGAGCTACGTCAACAGCCTGTACATTGCCACCCAGAATGGTGATATCCTCGCCCAGTTCTTCTCTGGCCACGTCATCTACAGAGATAACCTTGGTGCCAGCGGTACCGGCTACAGCCAGTTCAGGACGCTTGCCACCTACAGCCAGGATCACGGCATCGGGAGCCTCAGACTTAATAAAGTCAGCGGTTACTTCCTTACCGGTTACAACAGTGACACCAGTCAGCTCCAGCTGACGAGCCAGGTACTTGTTCAGGTCGCCCAGATTCTCGTGAGGGCCCTTGATGGCTTCTGCAAACAGCAGCAGACCGCCCAGGAAAGAATTCTTCTCATACAGAGTAACCTTGTGGCCACGAGAAGCAGCGATGCGGGCAGCTTCCATACCAGCGGGACCACCACCGATAACCATAACGTTCTTTACGGTCTCAGCATCGGTAGGCTTGTAGCCTTCGGGCATAGCAGCACGGTATGCTCTCTGAGTGCAGGCATTTACACGGCAATGCTCGTAGGTCTTGCCATTCTCATCATAGTCGAAGTGGCAGTGCATGCAGCGAGTACAAGGAGCGATCTCATCGATGCGGCCTTCGTACAGCTTGTTTACGT